>CAMQOJ010000611.1 GCA_947003375.1 uncultured Lachnospiraceae bacterium | reverse complement strand
CGTCAAACTTCACCTTGTGCAGCACCAACAAGCTGCTGAAGCCGTACCAGTGGACCACCGGGTTGAACACCGGATCTACGTCAAAGGCGAAATACTGTTTCTCCGCCACGGCATCCAAGGACGGCATCGACCTGATTGCGGTGGTGATGGGCGCGCCGGATTACAAGACGCGCTTCGGGGACGCGCAGACCCTCCTCACCTACGGCTTCAGCGTGTGCAAGCTGTACATAGACGAAAACCAGGAGCCTCTTTCCCCTCTGCCTGTGGAGGGCGGCGTATCGGAGGAGGCGGGAATCGCTTATCAGGGAGAATTCCGCTACCTGGATACAGCAGGCAGCGACCTGGGAGCGGTTGAGAAGGTGCTGGAGCTGCCGGAAGCGGTGCAGGCTCCCGTGGAAAAAGGGACGGAAGCCGGCAGGGCGCGTTATATGTTGAACGGCACGGAAATCGGCAGCATGCCCATCCTGTATGCGGAGGATGTGGAAAAGGCCAGCTATCCGGATTATCTGAGAAAAATATTTGGCTTTTTCCTTTTATAATATGCTATAATGTTCTAGACTCCGGACTGCGGAGACTAAGGCCGGAGGGATGGAGAAAGGGCGGCCGGGCAATTCTTCATCCCTTTGGCGGATTCAGGAAAGGAAATATATGACGGACATCTTGTTCACCATCATCGTGGCAGCGGCACTGGTGCTGTTCTGGGTGATGCTTTATGACACGAACCGCTTTGTGGTCAGGAACCATGTGGTGACAGACCCCCGAATCAGGCGCGGATGCAGGGCAGTGCTCCTGACGGATCTGCACAATAAATGTTACGGAAAAGGGAACGAAAGGCTTCTTGCGGCGATTCGCGGCCAGAAGCCGGATTTCATACTGATTGCCGGCGATCTTCTGACTGCCAATGCCAAGACGCCGCTTAAACCTGTGCTGCAGCTCCTGGAAAAGCTGGCCGAAATGTGCCCCGTCTACTACGCCAATGGGAACCATGAGCAGCGACTGCGGGAACACACCGAATACTATGGGAACATGGCGGAGCAGTATAGGGTGGCCCTGAAGAGAATCGGCATAGAGCCCATGGTGAACAGCCATGTGAATCTGCCGGAGCTTGGCCTCGCCGTTTATGGGGCCGAACTTGATATGGAATATTATAAGCGCTTCCACATTGGGCATATGCCGCCGGACTATCTGCCGCGTATTCTGGGACAGGCCTCCAAGGATATGTACACCGTGCTGCTGGCCCACAATCCGGATTATTTTCCACAGTACGCCGCATGGGGGGCCGATTTGACGCTCTCCGGCCATGTGCATGGGGGCGTGGCCCGGGTGCCGTTTTGGGGCAAGGGGGTGCTTGCGCCCTCCTGGCATGTTTTTCCGAAATATGACGGCGGTGTCTTTAAAGAAGGAGATGCGGTCATGGTTCTGAGCAGAGGGCTGGGGAGCCATACCATTCCCGTAAGGGTCTTCAACCCCGGAGAACTGTGGGTAGTAGACTTCCAGCCTGGGGAAACAGATGTTCTTTCTTGAAAAGCCGCGGTAAAAGCGTTAAAATGATGTCCTGGGCCGTGTGTAGAGAAAGGGCCCCTGAGCGAGGAGACAATGGCGATACCGATAAAGCTGGAAGCCTTCGAAGGCCCCCTGGACCTTCTGCTTCATCTGATAGAAAAGAATAAGATCGACATCTACGATATCCCCATCGTGGAGATCACGGCGCAGTATCTGGACTACATCAAGCAGATGGAGACAGACGACATGAACGTGATGAGCGAGTTCCTGGTGATGGCGGCTACGCTAATCGATATCAAGTGCAGGATGCTGCTGCCCAAGGAAGTGGACGAGGAGGGCGAGGAGGAAGACCCCAGGGCCGAGCTGGTGCAGAAGCTATTGGAGTACAAGCTCTATAAATATATGTCCCTGGAGCTGCGGGACCGCCAGGTGGACGCGGCCAAGAACCTGTACCGGGAGCAGAAGCTCCCGCCGGAGGTGGCATTGTACAAGCCCCCGCTGGACTACGACCAGCTCATAGGAGATATGACGCTGAACCGTCTGCATGAGATCTTCAAGACGATCATCCGACGCCAGGAGGAGAAGATCGACCCCATCCGGAGCCGCTACGGCAATATCGAAAAGGAGGAGATCGACATGGACGTGAAGCTCCTCTATGTGGAGGCCTACGCCCGGGAGCACAGGCAGTTCAGCTTCCGGAGGCTCCTGGAGAAGCAGGCCAGCAAGATGGAGATCATCGTCACCTTCCTGATCGTCCTGGAGCTGATGAAGACGGGACGGATTTCCATCAATCAGGAAAATCTTTTTGACGATATCATGATAACGTGGATGCCGGTTCCGGCCTAGTACACCGGGGCGGAGGATTTCGCCCGTGCGGCGCAGGTCTCTGCAGGGCATCCGGCAATGTCCGGGACAGGAAGGAGCGGCGGGAATGAAGAGGAAGAGAGCGGAAGCGGTCATCGAGGCGGTGCTGTTCACCATGGGGGAGTCCGTGGAGATCAGCCGCTTGGCGGACGTG
>CAMQOJ010000610.1 GCA_947003375.1 uncultured Lachnospiraceae bacterium | reverse complement strand
CCCGAAAGCGAGCGGCTGGAGGAACCCAGCAGGGTATCGTACCCCTCCGGCATCTTGCAGATGAAGTCATGGGCATTGCCCTGTACCGCCGCGTGGATGATCTCCTCCCTGGTAGCGTCCGGCCTGGCGTAGGCGATGTTCTCCGCCACCGTGCCCATGAAGATGTAGGTCTCCTGGGATACCATGGCCACATTCCTGCGCAGCTCCTGGAAGCCGTAGCGCTTCACGTTGACCCCGTCCACCAGCACCTCCCCTTCCTGGGTGTCATAGAGCCTGGAGATCAGGTTCACCAGCGTGGACTTGCCGGCGCCGGAGCGCCCCACGATGCCGAACACCTCCCCCGCCTCCACATGGAAGCTGATATCCTTCAGGATAGGCTTGTGGGCCTCATAGCCGAAGGTCACGTTCCGCAGCTCGATCTCGCCCCGCAGCTCCCGGGGCCGCAGGGAATCCGGCACTTCCTTCACCTCCGGCACCGCGTCGATAATCTCGAACATGCGCTGGGCCGAGTTCATGCACTGGGTATACCAGCGGATGGCCCGGGAGAAAAAGTCCAGGGGCCACTGGAGCTGTCCCACATAGCCGGAAAACGTAATCAGCAGTCCCAGCTCGATATCCGCGCCCCCGATAATCATAGCGCCGCCCACGGCCCACACCAGGAAGCTGATGGTATCCTCCACAGAGCGGTACAGCGCATAAAATTTGTTGTCATACCGGGCAAGGTCCATCTCTGCCGTACGCACCTTGCCGTTGTTCTTCTTGAAGCGGGTCATCTCCTGTTCCTGCTGACCAAAGGCCTTCACCACCCGGGCTCCCGTGAAGTTCTCGTTCATCTGCCCTTTCAGGCGGCGGTTGGCCCGGTGCCGCTTCCCGTAATAATGCCACAGATGGGGCATCATCCGGTAGCTGATCACCACCAGCACCGGCATCAGGATGACGGACATCAGCGCAAGCAGGGGATCCAGCAGGAACATGATGACGATTGTAGCCAGTATGGTCCCCACATTGACGAAGAAATTCGGGATGCCGTCTATCAGGAAGCTGGAAATCTCCTCCGCGTCGTCGGACACCCGGGTCATCAGGCCGCCGGTCTGCCTCTTGGAATAGAAGCTGATGGACAGCCGCCCCATGGAGGAGAACACCTGGCTCTTCAGCGTAGCCACCACCGACGGTGCAATCCGCGCGGCCAGCACGCCCTGGAGCACGGCCAGCCCCTGGAGAATCACCTTTGTGACGATCATGGAGATGACCAGCACGGTCAATGCAGTCACGAAGCGTCCGGCCGGCAGATGCAGCAGCGCCAGGAACTCCTCGTTGCGGGCCAGCACCTGATCGTACAGTACGGTTCCGCTTAGGTACGGCCACACCAGGTTCAGCATCGCCGAGCCGATATAGCACAGAACCATGATGACCAGATATTTCATATAAGGCTTAAAATAGGACAGCACCCGGAACAGGATGGACTTCTTGTCCATGCATTTGGGGCAGACCTTCCGCTCCTGGTCGGGATAGATCATGCCGCACTTGGGGCAGCACTCCTTTCCCTTCTCCACGTTCAGGTCCTCCTCGGTGATTTCCTCCGCCTTCTTCAGCTTCCCGAAGATGCTGCATACCTTCAGGAAGGTTCCCATCCTGGTATTGGAGAAATGGCATAGGTTCCGCTCCACGCCATCGATTTCCGCCATCAGCACGCCTGTGGCCACCTGGCGCAGCACCTCCATCTTCTCCACCTTGCCCAGTTCGTAAATCTGCAGCGCGGGCTCCTCCGTCAGGGCGTCCTCCTCGTTCAACTGCCATCCGCCGTACCCGCCGAAGCGGTATTCCACGGCCCTCCCCTTCTCCGTTCCTTCCCGGTAAGGGTAGGCGGCCACCAGCAGCTTCTCCTTCGTGAGGGCCACGATGGTATCCGCGAACCGGTATTCCATATCAAAGTCAGCCATGGCCGCAAAGATGACATCCTCCTGCTTTACGCCATATTTCCCGGCTATGCTGACAAAACTTTTCGGTAACTTCATTCCACTCTCCTCCCGTCTCCGCTCCCGTACAGACCAGCCCCGGACGCAAAAAAACCATGATACCTGCAGGCAGATAGCAGGCAGCCATGGTCTATTCCACGCGTTTTGTTCTGGTCACAAAACATAATGCATTGATAAACTCAATCTACTATATTCCCGGGAGACAATTTCCTGATTCTGTTTTCCTGTAATGCTATCTGCAAATTTCCAACTCTGAACGTCATCACGACTGCCTCCTTTCTCCAAATTTGTTTTCAGACTATTGTTTAGTATAAGCACATCGGCGGGGAATGTCAACACTTTTTTTCCAAAATTCGTAAAAAAATTCGTAAAAAAAGACAGCCGGTTCAACGAAATCCGCTGACCGGCTGTTTTTAGAAACATTCTGCTGTCTTGTCCGGCTATTTTGCCGCCTTCACAGAAGTGATGTGGGGATTCACGCCCTCGTACCAGTACAGGAAGCCCTCCATGTCAATCTTGTCCCCGATGTTCAGGGCCTGCACCGCC
>CAMQOJ010000609.1 GCA_947003375.1 uncultured Lachnospiraceae bacterium | reverse complement strand
AATATAAACTGAACCACTACATCAAAATAAAAGTTCTGTCTGTTAAGGACAGGATTGGAAAATATTATGAAGTAGTAATGGGAAGAGGGAGTGCTATGAAGAAGATTATAGGTATTTATATGGCTATTCTGATAGGTGTTCTATGTACGGGATGTGCGCCCGAACATCGTGAGGAAGTTTCAATTGAGCCGAGTTTTGTGTCAGAAACTAAGCTTGGGGAGATTCCTGTCAGCATTCAAGTCTTTGTATCAGAAGATGTGAAGATTACACCGGAAATCGTAGAATATGACTTTGAAAGTGCCTGTGAAAAAGGGGAAAAACAGCAGATATACGGTACATTGCCGGGAGCATCTGAAGGCAGATGGTATATCATAACAGTAGACGGCGTGGAATATTATTATGGGAGGTATGACTTTTCAGCTGACAGAACGGAATTGTTTGGATATGCTATTGTGAGCGTGGAGTATTCATTGGGAAATGGGATTTCCGTGGGCATGACGAAAGGTGAGATTATTGAGCTTTACCCTGCCATGGCAATGCTGGATATGGAAAATAATATCCTCAATGGAGTGGTTGGACATATGGGGTGGAATTCGACAGCTTATCCTCGCAGCCCTGCAGGCATGGATGAAGAATTGCAATATGCTGACGGAAAAGAATATCGCTGGGATAATCAGTTTGATTATGTTATGATTGCGGAGATAGAGCAGCCGCCAGACACCATTCCTGTTTATGTGGCACTGATGATGAAAGATGATATTGTTACGGCGATTACTTTTTATTATCCGACTGCAGGTTAAGCGGATAGGGGGATAAATAATCAGTGCCGTTTGCCAAGCACAAGGGAACATGCTATACTGGAACGGTGGTAGATGTCCGGCCCCACCTGCGGCCATTGACCAGTATGGAACGGAAAAATCGCGATGACCAAGGAGGAAGCAAAGTATGAGCAGAAAGTGGAAGAAGTTCGGGGAACTGACAAGAAAGTGCTACATGGACCTGGCAGGGCTGGAGAAGAGCCTTAACTGCTGGGACGAGGCATTCGAAGCCCTGAAGGAGGCAGTGGCCGCGGAGAGAAGGGAAGAGCCGGAATACGCGGCGGAGCTGTATGCGCTGGACGAGGAGACGGATTACGAATATGACGTACAGGGATGGCTGGAGGATTACCTGGACGATCTGGACATGCGGGAGAGCAAGGAGAAGCTGCTGGAGGTATGCGATGAACTGATCGGGCTCTTTCGCTGGGAGGAGGAGAAGCCGTCAGACATCAGATTCCTGAAGGTTTCGGCATTGAAGAGCCTGGGCAGGGGGGAGGAGGCAAGGGCATTCTGCGAGAAATGGCTGGCGGAGGAGCCGGACGACCCTGTGGCCGCCACCGCGGGAATCTACATGTACCTGGAGCGCCGCGACATGGAAGCGGCGGAACGGCTCATACGGCAGTATATCCATGAGGACACGGAATGCACGGATGAAAACGATATCCTGTTTACGGCGGCGGCTACCTATTATAAGGCAGCGGGAAAGAAGGAGGAAGAGAAGCGCATCCAGAAGGCCCTGGACGAGTATGAGGAACAGTTGGAAGAGCTGTTTGGCGGATTTGGCGGAGAGGACGACGGGCTGGAGTTTTTCTAGGAGGGAGCGCAGGGATGAGGGACATGCGGATCGGGCTGTGCGATGATTCGCCAGGGGACCAGGCGGCAGCCCTGGAGGTGCTGGAAAAGCTGGGCCTGCAGGCGGATGTGTTCGGCACGGGGGAGGCCCTGCAGGCGGCTTTCTGGAAGCAGCCCTACGACCTGGTGCTTCTGGACATCGAGATGCCGGGGACAGGAGGCTACGAGCTGGCCCTTGTATTGAAAAAGCAATATGAAGCATGCGAAATCGTGTTCATCACCGAACACATGGAGCTGGTGCTGGAGGCCTTCCGGTTCAAGCCCGCGGCCTTCGTGCCGAAGGGGCAGTTGGCGGAGGAGCTTCCCAGGGCTTTGAGGCGGATTCTGGAAAAGGGCAGGGAGAATCCTGTCTTCGTCACCCGGAAAAAGAACCGGGACAGAATCGTGGAGCTGAACCAGGTGGTATACCTGAAATATATATACGACCATGAGGTGCAGTTTACCTTGAAGGACGGCAGCTGCTTCTCCGAGACCGGCTCCATGAAGCAGTTCGAGGCGGAGCTGTCTCCCAAAGGGTTCCTAAGGATCTACAGCAACTGCATGGTGAACGCCCTGTACATCGTCCGGATGGAGCGGGAGGCGGTAGTATTGGCAAGCGGCGAGCAGCTCGCGGTGGCCAGGGAGCGGCGAGAGGGCGTGCGGAAGGCTTATATGGAGTATTTGATGAAATGTTAGAGGGAATCGTGGCGGCGGGATTTCATTGTTGCTTTTTCGGCCCCGGCAGGGGCTGGCTGCGGGCGGGGACAGGAACCGCGGCGCTGGCCCTGGGCGGGTTCTTTCTGCCGGGGATACGGCCTGCCGTTCCTTTGTTGACGGTCTTGTGGTTTTTGCGGGCCGGACGTTAGCTCCACGAGG
>CAMQOJ010000608.1 GCA_947003375.1 uncultured Lachnospiraceae bacterium | reverse complement strand
TCCTCCTGTTGATCTTGGCCATGGAATAGCGCATGATGACGTACAGCAGCATTGCCACGGCGGCAACGGACAGGACGATCCCCATCCACGGAACCCGGTAGTCCATCACGAACCTTATCCCGAACCCTCTGTGGAACAGCAGGGAAATCAGCAGCCCTGCCGGAATCCCGATGCACAGCGCCCTTCCTCCGTAGAACGCGCCCTCCAGCCATATCATGCGCCTGAACTCCCGGCCGGTCATCCCCACGGAGCGCAGCATGGCGAACTCCTGCGCCCGCAGCTCCATATTGGTGGTGACGGTATTGAAGACATTGGTGATCCCTATCAGGGCCACCACCGTCAGGAACCCGTACAGGAAGATTGCCACTATCAGGAGCATGCTGTGTTCATTTCTTTGAATCGTACTATAATTTGTCAGCGTAAAATATTGCAGCTGCGCTTCGCTGCGGATGCGCTGCTCTAACCTGTCCGGATCCTGGCACTTCAGATAGACCTCTATATTGTCATACCTTTGCAGCCCCGGCGCGCTGTCCATGAATTCCTCGTCCACGATCAGTATCATGCGGTACGCCGAGTCTGAGAGATGCATGGGGCGCACAGTGGTCTGCTTCAGGACTTCGATGTCCGTCCCGGCGGATTCGCCGATTCCCCGGAGGATGTCCCCCGGCCTGAACTCGGCGATATTCCCCTCTTCGATATAGGTCTTTCCGTCTACCATGTTTTCCAGATGATAATCCGCTATCACCAGGGCCTTCCCTCTTGCCTCCTCCACGGAAACCCCCGCCTCCTTGCAGTAACGGGCATAGGCCTTCTCCCCCAGGGAGCATACGGTTATCCTGTCCTCCCCTGCATTTTCCTCCGTATACTCTCCCAGCCACTCTGCCGTATAGGGGATCCGGCTCTTCTCCACTGCCAGGCTCGCCTTCCGCACGACCTCCCCTTCTTCCACGCCGTCCATCTCCGCAATGGCCACCGCATCGTCATAAAAGTCCCACTGAAAGATGCTGATCTGCATCTGATAGGGTATGTCCCCGAAACGGGTGCCCACAGCCAGGGATATCAGGTCTACAAATGTAGTCATGCCGATGAATATGGCCACGCTGACCACGATGGACACCACCGTGGTGCGGTACTTCACCCTGGCCCGCTTCAGATTCTTGTAGGCAATCTTCCCGCCGATGCCGAACAGCCTCCCGATCCATCCCGGACAGCGGACGCGCTTCCCCAGCTTCACGGTGTCGTTGGCCCGGATGGCGCTGATGGGCGAGATCCTTGCCGCCTGCCTGGCGCTGCCCCTTGCGGAGAGGAACACCGTCACCGTAGCCAGGATTGCCGCCAATAGGATCATGGGCAGGGAGGTGCCGAATATCAGCTTGAAGCTTAAGGCATCCCTTACCAGGGTGCCCACCCCTTTTACCAAAATCACCGCCGCGGCCAGCCCACTTGCCACACCCAGGGGAATCCCCACGGCGCTCAGGAACCTGGCCTCATAGTAGACTACCTTCCGCTGCTGGGCCGCCGTGGTCCCCACAGAGGCAAGCCTCCCATAGAGCCTCATCTTCTCTGTCAGGGATATGGCGAAGCTGCCCCGGATGCAGAATATGCCGGTGACGATGATGACCGCTGCGGCCACCGCGGACATGGCGTATATCATGCGCATCATGCCGTCGGAAAAAAGCATCAGCTCCCATTTCAGCAGCCAGTAGTTCTCCTGGACGGAGGACGCCACTGTCTGGATCTGCTCCAGCTCCTGCTCCGTGCAGTCCCATAATCCCTCTTTCCAGCGCAGGTACAGCTCCTGGGATACGCCCAGGATGCCGGCCGTCACCTGGTCTCTGTGGCGCAGCCCCTGCTTCGTGTAAGTGGCGTACACGTCCGCTTCCGCCGCCGGGTCCAGATGCTCCAGGCGGGTAAAGGCCGAATATCCCGGGGCCGTCACGGGCTCCACTCCGGTGCCGGGCCGCTCTATGACGCCCACCACGGTAAAGGTCTTCTCCGTTCCCGGCCGGAACGCCTCCTCTTCGACATGATAGGCCTCCCACTGGCTCAGCACATATCCGTCATCGGTAATCCGCTCTCCCAGGGACAGGGTCAGTCTGTCCCCGACCCTTACCTCCACCAGGCCATTGCTGATCACATGCCTGCCCACCACTATCTCCGAGCCGTTCTCCGGCATCCGCCCCGCCGCCAGCTTCAAGGACAGCGCGGCCTCCGCATCCTCGTCCATGGCCGTGACGTACAGATAGGGCTTATCCGGATTCTGGCAGCCCTCCAGATAGGCATAGCCCAGTTTTTCCGTCAGGGCGTACTTCTCTATCTGCCTGTTGTTCTCGAAATATTTCAGGTACTCCTGCTTCACGTTCAGGAAATGATAATGGAAATCCCCGTTCTGCTCCTTCTCATGGGCGATCAGGCTCACGCGGAAGCTCACCACCAAACAGGCCAGCGCCGTGATCAGCGCCGTGGCAAGGATGACTCCGACGATGGTCACCACCGTGCGCTTGGAATTCTCTTTCATGGAGCGGTAGC
>CAMQOJ010000607.1 GCA_947003375.1 uncultured Lachnospiraceae bacterium | reverse complement strand
GCAGCGTCAGATGTGTATAAGAGACAGACCGTGACCCGCCCGCCCGCGTACTCTTCATCCACCCACTTCTTCACCTCGGCCACCAGCCGGGAATTCTTCTCCACCTGCGCCTCGTCCTTCAATTTATAATATGTATTGATCCAGTGGGCGATGCCCGCCAGGCCCGAGGTATTGGATACGGCGCAGAGCACCGGCCTGTTCAGGAACTTCTCCGTGTCGAAGATATTGTAGATCTCCTCGTTCTTCAGCAGCCCGTCCGCGTGTATCCCCGCCCTGGTCACATTGAAGTTCTTGCCCACGAAGGGCGTCCTGGGCGGAATCCGGTAGCCGATCTCCCTCTCGTAATACTCCGCCAGCTCCGTGATCACCGTGGTGTCCATGCCGTTCAGGTGGCCCTTGAGCTGGGCGTACTCGAACACCATGGCCTCTAACGGCGTATTCCCCGTCCGCTCCCCGATGCCGAACAGGGATGTGTTGATGCCCGCGCAGCCGTACAGCCACGCCGTGGTGGAATTGGACACCGCCTTGTAGAAATCATTGTGCCCGTGCCACTCAATCAGGTCATGGGGTACCCCCGCATGGGTGTGGATAGCGTAGATGATGCCCTGGACGCTTCTGGGGATGACCGCGCCGGGGTAATTGACCCCATAGCCCATGGTGTCGCAGGCCCGGATTTTGATAGGAATCCGGTATTCCTCCATAAGCTTCATCAGCTCCAGGCAGAAAGGCACCACATAGCCGTAGATGTCCGCCCTGGTGATGTCCTCCAGGTGGCATCTGGGGCTGATGCCCTCCTCCAGGCATTCCCGAATCACGCTCAGATAGTGCTCCATGGCCTGCCGCCTGGTCATCTTCAGCTTCAGGAAGATATGGTAATCGGAACAGCTCACCAGGATGCCCGTCTCCTTCATGCCAATCTCCTTCACCAGCTTAAAGTCCTCCTTGCTGGCCCGGATCCAGCTGGTGACCTCCGGGAATTCGTATCCCTTCTCCATGCATTTATAGACCGCGTCCCTGTCCTTCCTGCTGTAGAGGAAGAACTCGCTGGCCCGAATCATGCCGTTCGGCCCGCCCAGCCGGTGCAGATAGTCATATATAGTCACTATCTGCTCCGTGGTGTAGGGCGCCCTGGACTGCTGCCCGTCCCGGAAGGTGGTGTCCGTGATCCATATCTCCTTCGGCATGTTGTGGGGCACGATTCTGTCGTTAAAGGGAATCTTCGGAATCTCGGAATAGGGGAACATGTTGCGGAATACATTCGGCTTCTGCACATCGTCCAGAATGTACATATGCTCCTCTATTTCCAGCAGATTGTTGTGGTGGTTCATGGTAATCGGGCGATTCTGGAATGTCTCGTTGTCTCTCATAAATCTTCCCTCTTTTCGTATACTCAAGACCGCCAGGATTTATCAATCCGTCCCGGACTGGCTGGCGGTCTTTCGTTTTGCTGCATGGCGGCAGCTCCATACAATGTGCGGCGTAAATCCCAGACTCGTATTATTGTATACAATCGTATGGGCACTGTCAATGGTTTTTCGTAAAAATTAATATTCCGGCCCCTTTTATTCCCGCGAGCAATGAGTCAAGCGGCCGTGCTTGCACGGCCACTTGGCGAATGCCGCGAGGGTCTGCAAGCTTGATGCCCCGTTGCTTGCAGCGGGGTATTTGATTCAGTCCAACAGCCTCCCTACGTTCAGCAGGCCCCATCCCTGCCGGTTCCAGGGCAGGCCTAAGTCCGTGGCGGAAAACTGGAGCCTGCGCTTGCATTCCTCATTGGTCATGCCGGGATATGTCTGGAAGGCCAGCGCCGCGGCTCCCGCCACGATGGGCGTGGCCATGGACGTGCCGCTCTTAGCCACATAGGGCCCCGTGCCCCTGTCCTGTCCGCCCTGGGACATCAGGCCGCAGGAGAGGATGTCCGTGCCCGGCGCCACCAGGTCCGGTTTGCGGACAGGGCTCCCCGCAAAGCCCCGGCCCGAATACAGCTCGCAGCTTCTGGGATTGCCCACGGCGAAGCTGCCGTCGTAGCAGCCCACCGTCACCACGCATTTGCCGCCCACCGCGGAGATGCTGCCCTCCCGGGGCCCCTTGTTCCCGGCCGCGCACACCACCAGGATTCCCTTCCTCCACAGCCTCTCTATCCGCTCCTGCAGAAGGTCTTCCTTCCTCCGCTCCCGCAGGCTCCCGATTCCCACGGAGATGTTCACAATCCGTATGCCGTATTCCTCCCGCAGCTCCAGCACCCAGTCCAGCCCCTCCAGCATGGCCTCCGTGGAGCCGTCCCCATTTCTGTCCAATACCTTTCCCAGCACCAGCCGCACCCCCGGAGCCATCCCCCGCAGGCGGCCTCCCGATAAGCGTCCGCTCCCGCACAGGATTCCGCACACATGGGTGCCGTGCCCGCTGTCGTCATACAGGAACCGCCTGTGCCCCACGAAATCCCGAAAGCACACTGCCCTGCCCCGCAGGTCAGGATGGTCGCCCATTCCCGTATCCAGCACGGCCACCGTCACCCCCCGTCCGTCTGTCCCCTCC
>CAMQOJ010000606.1 GCA_947003375.1 uncultured Lachnospiraceae bacterium | reverse complement strand
GGGGGTTATTTATAAAGTGCATCGGACCAATGGGGAAGTCATCGAACTGACCAATCCCTCCAATCTGCCGGATCCGTCCGAGATTGAATATATGGAAGAGCCCATCGTCAATGCGGAAATTATGGTGACCAGCGAGTTTATCGGCTCCATTATGGAGCTGTGCCAGGAGAGGCGGGGGCGGTATCTGGGCATGGAATATATCGAGGCCAGCCGGGCGGTGCTGCGCTACGACCTGCCTTTGAACGAGATCATATATGACTTCTTCGATGCGCTGAAGTCCAGATCCAAGGGCTACGCCTCCTTCGACTATGACATCAAGGGTTATGAGGAGTCCAAGCTGGTGAAGCTGGACATTCTGATAAACAAAGAAGAAGTGGACGCTCTGTCGTTTATCGTCCATGCGGATTCCGCTTACGAGCGGGGGCGGAGGATGTGCGAGAAGCTGAAGGAGGAGATTCCCAGGCATCTCTTCGAGATTCCCATCCAGGCGGCCATTGGCGGCAAGGTCATCGCCAGGGAGACAGTCAAGGCCATGCGCAAGGACGTACTGGCGAAATGCTACGGCGGAGACATCACCCGGAAGAAGAAGCTGCTGGAGAAGCAGAAGGAGGGCAAGAAGCGCATGCGCCAGATCGGCAATGTGGAGATTCCCCAGAAGGCTTTCCTGAGCGTGCTGAAGCTGGATGATGATTGAGGGATGCGATTGGTGGGATGCGGTGAATTTCCGGAATGGCGTGGGGCTGATTTGGCAGACTGATTGCCAGAGTGCATCTGGCAGAGATGTGGTGAGTAGCCGCAGCCGGTAGCCTGATTGAACCTGGCAGTAATGCGGTGAGTAGCCGTAGCTAGTAGCCTGAGTGCATCTGATAGATGGTTTGGTGCGTAGCCAGAGCCGGTAGCCTGTGTTTATCTGGCAGCGAAGCCCGGAGGGCAAGACGGGGCAGGGAGAGGGGAAGCGGCAGACGGGCATATAGAGGAGAGCGTTTATGGGTTATCGGGAAAACGAAAAACGAAATACCAATGCCATACATGCGGAAAAACGAGAACTGGAATTATATTTCCATATCCCGTTCTGCATCAGAAAATGCCATTACTGCGATTTCCTCTCTGCACCCGCAGACAGGGAGACCATTGGAAGATATATGGAAGCGCTTCTCGCCGAGACGGAGGGAAGCGCTCTTTCCTATGGGGAATATACGGTTCCCACAGTCTTCATCGGTGGCGGCACGCCCTCCGTGGCGGCAGTGGAGGACATGGAGCGCCTGCTGGCAGCAGTGGGAAGGCGCTATCGGCTGGAACAGGACGCGGAGATTACCATGGAAGTCAATCCGGGTACAGTCTCCAAAGGACAACTGCGCACCCTGCGCAAGGCTGGCGTCAACCGGTTGAGCATCGGCCTGCAGTCCGCGGAGGACAGGGAGCTTGCGGCCATCGGCAGGATCCATACCTGGAAACAATTCGCGGACACCTATGAGCAAGCCAGGAGCGCTGGTTTCGAGAACATCAATGTGGACATCATGAGCGCCCTCCCCGGCCAGACCCTTCCCGGATACAAAAGGACGCTGGAGCGCATCCTCTCTCTGGAACCGCCGCCGGAGCATATCTCCGCCTACAGCCTGATTCTGGAGGAGGGGACGCCTCTCTTTGCGCGGTACGAAAAGGGGGAGCTGGACATTCCCGACGAGGACATGGACAGGGAGATGTACCAGGAGACGAAAAGAATCCTGGAAGAAAATGGCTACCGGCGCTATGAGATATCCAACTACGCAAAACCCGGCTTCCCATGCCGCCACAACTGCGGCTACTGGCGCAGGCGCAACTACGTGGGTTTTGGCCTGGGAGCGGCCTCTCTGGTGGAGAATGTCCGGTTCCGGAACGGGGCTGACCTGCAGGCCTATCTGGCCAATCCCCTGGGCTGCCGGGAGGAGGGGCAGATTTTAAGCCGCCAGGAGCAGATGGAGGAATTCATGTTCCTGGGGCTGCGCATGACAGCTGGAGTGAGCTGCGAAGAGTTCCGACGGTTGTTCGGACAGGACATGGAGGAAGTGTACGGGGAGGTAATCCATAAGAACGTCAGGGACGGCCTGCTGGAGTTTTCCGGCCGCCTCATAGAAGATAGCCGGGAATCTGCCGCGGAAAGAGGACGGCCTGAGGGCAGGGAAGAAGCTTCGGACAGCGGACACATGGGGGGGAGGAGCGCGAGCCCCAAATGCGGGCAGGACGGGGAGGAGCCGGGATGCGTGACATATGACCGGGCCGGGGAAAGGCTGGCCCTGACGGAGAGAGGACTGGATTTGAGCAACTATGTGATGGCGCAGTTCCTGTTGTAGAGGGCGCGCGGGTTCTGTGGAGAGCGCCATCTCCTGCCAGGCTCCCGGCCATCTGAAACAAATAGGGTATCTGCCCTGCATTGCCTTCAAACACGATTCCTCAAAAACCACCCATCGCTGACAGGCACCATGGACGAAACCGCCACATAAAATATGGTAAGAGTAATCCATGGGGGGTCGCATCGAGGCTTTTCAAAAACCATTGACTCA
>CAMQOJ010000605.1 GCA_947003375.1 uncultured Lachnospiraceae bacterium | reverse complement strand
CTTCCCCAATATCCAGTTCATCGTATCGACCCATTCGCCGTTTATCCTGGGCAGCATACAGGATGCGGTGATTTACGACCTGGAAAAAAATATCCTGGTGGAATAATCTGGAAGAAATGAAACAGAAACCGGAGTCAAAAGCCGTGATGAGAAAGCTGAAGGCGCTGCTGCGAAGGGAGTCGGGCTTCGCCGCGTTTAAGAGAAATTATGTGAGGGAAAACGCCGAGCGGTTCCCGGAGCTTTTGCAGTACATAGCATAGCGGCATTTTCCGGGAAGAATACCGAATCCATGCCTGCCGCAGGCAGACGAGGACATAGTTGAGAAAGCACCCAGGGAGGTACATACATGAAACAGATAGAAGGCGGCATCACCGCGGCGAAGGGCTTCCAGGCAGCAGGCGTGGAGGCGGCCATAAAATATCAGAACAGAAAGGACATGGCGCTGGTCTACAGCACTGTGCCCTGCGTGGCGGCAGGGACTTTCACTGCGAACGTGGTGAAAGCGGCTCCGGTTATCTGGGACAGGAAAATCGTGGAGGAATCCCCTTATGCCCAGGCGGTCGTAGTCAACTCCGGCATCGCGAACGCCTGTACCGGAAAGCAGGGGATGGACTGCTGCCGGGCGGAAGCCGAATGTGCGGGGGAACTGCTGGGGATTCCCGGAGATGCCGTGCTGGTGGCCTCCACGGGAGTCATCGGCATGCAGCTGCCCCTGGACAGATTGAAGGAGGGCATCCGGAAGCTGGCTGAGACGAAAGCGGAGGGGCCGGAGGCCGGGGCGGACGCGGCGAAAGCCATCATGACCACGGACACCGTGCCCAAGCAGATTGCCGTGGAATTTGAGCTGGGCGGCAAAAAAGTCACCCTGGGCGGCATGTGCAAGGGCTCCGGCATGATCCATCCCAATATGTGCACCATGCTGGGGTTCCTGGCCACGGACGCATGCATCTCAAAGGAGATGCTCCAGAAAGCCCTGCGGGCCGATGTGGAGGATTCCTTCAACATGATATCCGTGGACGGCGACACCAGCACCAACGACACCCTGCTGATTCTGGCCAACGGCCTTGCGGGCAATGCTAAGATCATGTCTGAGGGTCCGGATTACGATGCCTTCTGCCAGGCCCTGCACTTCGTCACCACCTATCTGGCGAAGAAAATGGCAGGGGACGGAGAGGGCGCTACGGCCCTGTTCGAGACCAAGGTCACCGGCGCCGCCACCAAGGAGGATGCGAGGACTCTGGCGAAATCCGTCATCTGCTCCTCCCTGACCAAGGCGGCCATCTTCGGCCACGATGCCAACTGGGGCCGGATTCTCTGTGCCCTGGGCTATTCCGGCGCGAAGTTTGACCCGGAAAATGTGGATCTCTATTTCCAGAGCAGGAGCGGCCGAATCCATATCTATGGAAACGGCGTGGCCTGTGGCTACAGCGAGGAGGAGGCCACGAAGATTCTGTCCGACCCGGAGGTCACAGTCCTGGCGGACATGCATATGGGGGAGGAAGAGGCCACCGCCTGGGGCTGCGATTTAAGCTATGATTACGTAAAAATAAATGCGGATTACCGTAGCTAAGAAGTTCTATACTTTAGACCGCCAGGATTTACAGTGGTGTCCATGGGAAAGTGCCTGGCTGGCGGTCTGCAGTCGGATTGCACTGTAAAGTTAATCAGTGCGCAGTATAAGTTACACACGAAAGAAACGGGGAATTGCATGGACAATGCTTTTATGGGAAATAGTAGATTTTATTGGGAGGGCAAGAAATGGCAAAGACCGTCTTGACGAATATGACCATGCTGGAGGAAGACGGCAGAGTGCTGGTCATCGACAGGGTAAAGCGTTTTCAGGGAATCGCGTTTCCGGGCGGGAAGACGGAGATTGGTGAGAGCATACACGATTCCGCTGTCAGGGAATTTCGGGAAGAGACAGGACTCGCAATCACAAAGATAGAGAATTGTGGCTTTTTGTATTGGGAGGGGGAGGACGAGTACAAATATTTCGTTTTCCTGTTTAAAGCAAAGGAATATCTTGGGGAGCTGAAAGAAAATACAGATGAAGGAAGCGTCTTCTGGATGGAGAAAGCGAAACTTCGGGAATGTAAGCTGGCGCCCCACATGGAGAAATACCTGACAGTCTTTGAGGATAGCTGCGGAGAATGCTTCTGCACGTACAAGGATGGGTATGAGCCCCATTACAGATAAAACGTTTCCTTGAAAAAAGAAAAAAGAAGTAAAACACAGGTAAGACAGTGAAACAGGAATAAGAACAGGAATAGGCAGGAATAGACAGGAATAGAAAGGAAACAATACCATGGAAAAGGACATGGAGAAAGTGCTGCAGAAGGCGGAAGTCCTCATCGAGGCCCTGCCCTACATCCAGCGGTTCAACCGCAAGATCATCGTCGTGAAATACGGCGGCAGCGCCATGAGCAATGCGGAACTGCAGAAAAACGTCATCAAGGACGTGACGCTCCTGAAGCTGGTGGGCTTCAAGCCCATCATCGTCCACGGCGGCGGCAAGGAGATCAGCCGCTGGGTGGGGAAGG
>CAMQOJ010000604.1 GCA_947003375.1 uncultured Lachnospiraceae bacterium | reverse complement strand
CACATAGACCACACAGGCCAGCAACAGCAGGGTAATCGCCACCGACAGCAGCCTATCCCACTGTTTCTTTCTGTCTGTCATATTCCCTGTTCCTGCACGAATCTTTGTACTATCTATATTCCAGACATCCTTTTTCCATTCCACTTCCCGGCGCCCCAAAGGCCAAAAATGCTGTGCAGTCCATCCTGCACAGCATTTTTTGAATTAGGAGTTCACATAGGCGCTCACCAGATCCCACACCTGCTCCGTTCCATAGCCCAGCCGCCACACCGCCACGCCGCCTATATTCTTGGCCTTCATCACATTCAGCTTCACCGCGATGGATTCCGCGTCCTCCACCCAAATCTGGTATGTCACATTCTCGCTCTGCCATTCTGCATAATTCTGGCAGGTGGCCTCGTCCCACTGCGGCACCACGTTCATACGCTGTAGATAGTCCGTCACATTGTTCAGCGTGATATACTGATCCGTAACGCTGGCCCCCTCTATCTGCCACAGTATGGTATAGAAGGGCAGCGCGTTCACCACCTTTTCGGCGGGCACCTGCTCCTCCTGGAGCGTCCTGTCCAGCCCGTTGGACACGTAATCTATGCTGGCCACGCTTCCCGGGTCTCCACTGCCATGCCAGTGTTCGTCATATCCCATGATAATCACATAGTCCGCCACCTGTCCCTGGATGTCCAGCCTGTAGTGATTGTTGAAGTTGAAGGGCACATAGCTGTCCACAGACAGGACAAGCCCGCTCTCCCGGCACAGCACCGAGAGCTCCTTCAAAAACTGCGCATAATGCTCACCGCACTCCTGGGGCAGCCCCTCATAGTCGAGATTGATGCCGTCCAGCCCCAGTTCCAGAGAGGTGTCCACCATGTTCCGGGCAAGCTGCTGCCTCTTTGTGGTGGAGGAGAGCACCTGGTAGGTGCTGATATCCGTGCCCGTCTCGTTCTTAAAGTTGAAGTTGTCCCAGACGCCCCATACCTGCAGGCCGTATCCATGGGCGCTCTCCACATACCCGCTGTCCGCAAAGGAACGGAAGCCCCCCTCATTGTCGTTTAAGCTAAACCAGGTAGGCGCGATCACATTGATGCCCTTCCCCTCTGCCACCATTGCCTCCAGCGTTTCGTTCCCGGCCTCGCTGCCGATGGCATGGAAGCCCAAGCTCACCTTCCCCGGCAGGGACAGCGATGTGTATTCCGCCGGCACATAGTCCGTGACGGGCACCTCCACCTCTGTGGACTCATTTCCCAGGCGCTTGTTCTCCACATAGCCAATCAGAGAGTCCGAGGTCTTCACTTCGCTCCAAGTCTCCATCTGATTCAGCAGCTCCACCATCTCACCCTCCTCCAGCTCCCGCAGGATAGGGCTCTTGATGCCACCCAGGGTACGTACCTGGGTATTCTTTGTGACCTCCAGCATCTGCTTCTCGCCCCATTGGGTGTACATCTGTATATGCCGGTCGAACCTTTCATAGGAAAAGTTCGTAAACAGTCTCACGTACTCTGCCGCCACATAAAGCTGTTCCCCTTCCAGGAGGCAGGTGGCGTATTCCGTGGGATGGCTGCCGCCTTTATCGGCATATTCCCTTCCCCCGAATACCGTGGCCACAGTGTCGTCCGCCGTGGTATACAGGAGCTTTTGCTCCCCCAGGTCCACATAAAAGCCTTCATTTAAATATTTCTTCATGGTATCTATGTCAAAATATACCGCCTCGTCCCGCAGCAGGGCCTTTTCCTCCACCATCTCGTCCTGCAGGATAATGGCCAGCTCCCCCTGCGCCACCCCGAAATATTCGTCCAGATTCGCAAGCTCCTTGCTATAGGAATACTTGTCCAGAATCATTCCCCCGAATCCTATCAGAGCGATTATCAAAATCAGCGCCAGCGCTACGATTACCGGTATTATTTTCTTCTTCATTCTCAGCCTTGACCTTTCTCTTACAATAGATACATGGTTCCAACAGACTTTTTCATCATACCATATTTACATTCCTAAGTCATTACCAAATTTTCCATAAATCGCCATAATCGTCCGACCGTTTTTTCTCTTTCCCTTATTCCGTCATGTGCGGGAACACCGCCGCCGTCAGCATGAGAGGCAATCCCAGCCTGCAGCAGACGGCGGCGCCCCGCAGTAGTCCAATCTACCTGCGCGTCACTCTGTCGAAGCGTACCTGTTCGATGATGCCCGAAGCATCCATCACGTAGTCAGCCATGTAAGGGCTGTTCTCCCGCACTGCCTTCGAGACCACCTCGTCAGGGAGGGCTTCCTGTCCGTCCACGAACAATTCCACGCCGCTTCGCCGCATCTGTTCCAGACGCGCCAGCATATGTTCTCTTACCGCCTCCATATCCTCTACTTCTATTTTTTCTTCATACAACGGAATTCCTCCTTGTTCTCAGGCTTCCCGCCCAAAAGGAGCTAAAATCTTGTGATGAATCAGAATGTGGCCGCGCAACATGAATCCGTGGCGCATCTCCGCATATCAGGAAGCCTTTAAGATGTAAGTAAAGTGAATGCTTTCAGCAGTACGGCAACGGAAAAAATTTCCA
>CAMQOJ010000603.1 GCA_947003375.1 uncultured Lachnospiraceae bacterium | reverse complement strand
GAGATCCTCATCTGTCTCGTGGGCTCGGAGATGTGTATAAGAGACAGAGACCATCGTAATCCTGATGCTGGCCCTGTTCGTCCTGGTATGCGCCCTGATCAGCGTATCCATAAGGGCGCTGATACGCAGGAGCGAGGACGAGCATATGCAGGTGGCCACCCAGCGGCTGATTGACCAGATGGATTTGATGTACGGTAAAATGGAGAATTTCTGTATCAACATCGGCGAGGACGATGCGATACAGGCGCTTCTGGCAAGCGACTATGCCCAGATGTCCCCGCTGCGCCGCGCCGCCATGGAATGCCTGGCCAGACACAAGGTTTTGGAGCCTACTATAGAGGATATCTCTCTGGTCAATGACAAAATCCACTATTCCAATGTGCTGCGCGGAGAGGATTTGGACAGGATACGGGCGATGGTGAACGGAAGGCCTTTTCAGTGGATTGGCTTCTGCAGCCACAGCTTCACCAGTGAAGCCGAGAAGCCGGACATGATGGTGTATGCGGGGGATGTCATCGTCGGGACGCAGAACCTGGGGACCATTGTCATATCGCTGAATGCCGCGGATTTCCTGGCGGAGAACGACGGCGAGGAAAACCAGATGTACTTCCTCACTGACAGGGAGGGCGTCCTGTTCTCCATCGGTCAGTCGGCGGAGGAGGTCTATGAGGTGTATCGGCTCTGGCAGGAAGGGGATTATCCGGAGCACCTTGCGGAGGGCGGACATTATGACATCCGCAGCTATTACTTTGAGGACATGGACTGTTACCTGGTGGGAGCGCTGGATGTGCGGGACATGGGCAGGGGCATGACGCAGATACAGCTTCTGATCTGGGGCTGCGTGATGGCGGCAGGGGTGTTCTGTGCCATGTTTTTCCTCCTGGTGTCCAGGGGAGTGGTAAGACCCCTGCACCAGTTCCACGCCACGATTCGGCAGATCAGGCAGTCCAGCCAGAGAGGGCTGGAGACGGATCTGAACCTGAGGGGATGCTCGGAAATCGAGGAGCTTGGACATGAGTTTTCAGGCATGCTGGAGGACATAGAGAGCCTGAACCGGAAAATCTTCCAGTCCGCTACGGATTTGTATGAGCTGAAGGTACAGAAGCAGGAGGCGGAGCTGGCGTATCTGCGCAGCCAGGTGGATCCCCATTTCCTGTACAATACCCTGGAGGTCATCCGAAAGATGGCCCTGGAGAAGGACGCGCCGGAGATTGCCCAGATGACTCTGGACATGGGCCATATCTTCCGCTACAGCGCCAAGGGCGAGGACGAGGTAACCCTGGAGGAGGAAATCTCCATTATCAAGTCCTATAGCCGGATCCAGCAGATGCGCTTCGAGGGGAAGATTTCCGTGTATTATTTCGTTTCTGAAGACGTGTTGGAGCTGAAGGTGATGAAGATGCTGCTGCAGCCCATTGTGGAGAATTCCATCTTCCACGGGCTGGAGCCCAAGAGCGGCAAGGGCAGCCTCTACATTGGGGCCAGGGTGGAGGAGAACGACCTGATCATAACGGTAAAGGACGATGGTGTGGGCATCGGGGAGGCGGAGCTGGCAGAGCTGCAGGGCATGCTGCGGGAGAAGAGCGCGGACACCAGGAAGCATGTGGGGACGCTGAACACCAACGCCAGGATTCGGCTCCAGTATGGGGAGCAATACGGTGTCCAGATAGAGAGCCTGCCGGAGGACGGCACCACGGTCACCCTTCGGCTGCCTGCAAAAGAGTGAAAAGAGCGTGAGAAGAATTTGTGAGTATTTGAAAGGAGAGGGATGGCAGATGTTCCGGGTATTGATAGCAGATGATGAAAATTCCGTAATACAATCTCTGGTGGGCTCCGTGCCCTGGGTTGAGCTTGGTCTGGTGGTGGCAGCCACGGCATCTGACGGCAGGGAGGCACTGAGGCTGGCCCAGAAGGAGCAGGTGGACGTGGCAATCATTGATATCCGCATGCCTGGGATCAACGGCCTGGAGCTCTGCGAGCAGCTGCGCAGGCGGAACGAAAAGATGCAGCTTATCATCGCCAGCGGCTACGCGGAGTTCGCCTATGCGGAGAAGGCCATCCAGTACGGCGTCATCGGATACTGCTTAAAGCCCCTGGACTATACCCAGATGACCCGGTTTTTGCGCAAGGCGGTGCAGAACCTGAACCGGGACAGGCATATCGGGGACTGGGAGGATTTGGTGGACGTGCTGGAAAGACGCAACGCATCGGAAATCAGAGAATGCCTTTCGGGCCTTGGGTTCACCCAGGAGAGCTGCTTTCTTGCGGCCTCTGTAGGGGAGCGGAAGATGGAGGCGCTGGAGCAGGCGGGGGTCTGCCTGCGGCTGGGCTGGCGGCAGTGGGGCTATATCATGAAGACAGACCGGGTATCGGAGCTGGCGGAGGCTCTGGAGGAGATTCCCGGGTGGTTTGGAATCGGGTATCTGGAGCAGGCGGTATCCGGCGGCGAAATCTACGACGGGCTGGAGGAGTGCAACAGGCGCGCTTTCCAGTATTTTGTGGACCTGTCTCTTATACACATCTGACGCTGCCGACGAAGAGACTCGTG
>CAMQOJ010000602.1 GCA_947003375.1 uncultured Lachnospiraceae bacterium | reverse complement strand
AACCCGGCGGACTGGAGCACATGGGTCATCCGGGCATTGACCTTCCTGGTCATCAGTTGTCCCTGCGCTTTGGTGATATCCATCCCCCTGAGCTTCTTCGGAGGCATCGGCGGGGCGTCCTCCTGCGGCATACTGGTGAAAGGCTCCAACTACCTGGAGGCCCTGGCCAGGACGAAGTATGTGGTCTTCGACAAGACGGGGACGCTGACTAAGGGCGTGTTCCAGGTGGTGAAGGTGTGCCCGGCGGAAGGGTTTGAACGTGCGTTCGATAGCGGCGTGCCGCAGCCGGAGGGAGACGGGCCGGAAGCCGCCCATGTACGGCAGACGGAAGAAGCCGGAATTCCGATGGAGCCGGAGGGGGCAGAACCGGGAACCGACACCCCGGCCCGGATGGCAGCGGAGCGCCTCCTGGAGCTGGCGGCCTACGCCGAGAGCTACTCCAACCATCCCATCAGCAAGAGCCTGAAGGAAGCCTACGGCAGAGAGCTCCGTCCCTCCCTCGTGTCCGATGTGGAGGAGATCAGCGGCCACGGCGTGAAAGCCCTGGTGGACGGCGTAAGCGTGGCGGCGGGAAACGCCAGGCTCATGGAGAGCCTGAACCTGCCCTATGAAGAGACGCAGCAGATCGGCACCATCGTCCATGTGGCGGTGGACGGAGCCTACGCGGGCTATATCCTGATAGCCGACGTGGTAAAAGAGCAGGCGAAAGAGGCCATCGCCGCCCTGAAGGCAGCAGGCGTGAAGAAGACCGTCATGCTCACAGGGGACGCCAGGCTCACGGCGGAGCATGTGGCGGGGCAGCTGGGCCTGGACGAGGTGAAGAGCGAACTGCTGCCCGGGGACAAGGTGGAGGCGGTGGAATCCCTGCTGACCCGGAAAGGGCCCAAGGAGAACCTGGCCTTCGTGGGGGACGGCATCAACGACGCGCCGGTGCTGTCCCGGGCGGACATCGGCGTGGCCATGGGGGCCCTGGGGTCGGATGCGGCCATCGAGGCGGCGGACATCGTGCTCATGGACGACAATCCCATGAAGCTGGCCCTGGCCATACGGATTTCCCGGAAATGCCTGGCCATCGTCTATCAGAACATCGTATTCGCCCTGGCCGTGAAGGCGGCCTGCCTGCTCCTGGGGGCCGTGGGCCTGGCCAATATGTGGATTGCCATCTTCGCGGACGTGGGCGTCATGGTGCTGGCGGTGCTGAACGCCATCCGGTGCCTGAAGGTATCCGGTTCCGGTGCCCGGGGCATTGCCTGACAGCGAAAGAGCGAATACGAAACTGTAGTAAAAGGAGGCCCTGCAGCGGCCTGCCGGGGGAGCGCCCCACGGCAGCCCGCAGGGCCTTTTTTGGACGGCCAGGGTGCATTCCCCGGGTTTTGCGGGAGCTTTATTGGAAGCCTTGGATGGAAGCCCATCCCTTCAAGGGCTGCTTGAATCATGGGGATAGCTGAAATTCAAGCATTTCTTTATAGCAAGGATGCGGGTTTCTGTGTTACAATCCATTCAGAAAAAGCTTTTTCAAACATTCAAAGCGAGGGTAAGATCATGTTCAATATGAAACAGGTGGGTAAAAAAATCGTCTCATTGAGAAAATCCCGGAATATGACGCAGACAGAGCTTGCAGACAAAATGGACGTAAGCTTCCAGGCCGTGTCCAATTGGGAACGCGGCAACAGTATGCCGGACATCTCCAAGCTGCCCCAGCTGGCGGCCCTGTTCGACTGCACGGTGGACGAGCTCCTGGACGGAAGGGTGGAGCTCCTCCACAGCGCCATGGAGGACGGCATCCAGGAATATGTGGAGCACAACGAGGTGTCGAAAGAGGAGCTGGAGGCCGCGGTTCCCATACTGCGGCCGGATCAGGTGGAGCAGTTGGCAGACAGCATGCTGTTGAAGAACGGAGACCACATTGAAGCCTTCTACCCGTATCTGGACGACGAGACCCTGCGGGAGGTGGCGGAACACAGGATAGAAAGGGGCGAGTCCATAGAGGACATGCTGGAGTACCTGGACGATGACGACATAGGGGAGCTTGCGCTGGGGCAGTACAAGACGGGCGGCCCTGTGGAGGCCTTCTATGAATATATGGAGGACAGTCAGCTCAGGAAGCTGGCGGAACAGAGGATAGGGAACGGGGAGTCCATAGAGGACATGCTGGAATACCTGGACGATGACGACATAGGGGAGCTCGCGCTGGGGCAGTATGAGGCAGGCAATCCGGTGGAGGCTTTCTATGAGCACATGGAGGACAGGCAGCTGGAGGAGCTGGCGATACGCAAGGCGCGGAAGAAAGAATCCATAGAGGACATGCTGGAATACCTGGACGGCGATTCCCTGAAAAGCATCATGCGCGAGCTTCTGTCCTGACAGCCGCCTTTTTGGGAAAAGGGCCTGCGCAACGGTTCGGGGCGCTGTCCGGCCTGCCGTGGGCCTGTGAAAGGTTTCCGGGTTTCCGGGAAGAGGCAAAAAAGAATGGAAAAGCCGACGCATTGATGCTATAATGGGCAGGACTGGAAATCTGTGGCCAGGGCTGACAGGGAACCGCCGGATTTCG
>CAMQOJ010000601.1 GCA_947003375.1 uncultured Lachnospiraceae bacterium | reverse complement strand
CTCATGAGAGCCCCTTGTTATAGTGCCCGATTTCCCCACCCCATGAAAAGTAACGGGAGTTTTTTCAGAGCTGCCTGTAGATGGAAATCTGCCATTGTAATTACGGCTGATTTCTTTTATACTGGAAGAAGGACGCGCATGAACACAGGTGAGAATCGGCGGATATACGGCAAAAAGCATATGGAAGAACTGCAAACAGTCATAACGTGTGTTCGAAACCCAGGGAAAGGAGCGTGAAGATATGGCATGGAAGAAGGTTTCGGGCGCTATGACGTGGTGCTGGAGCCAAGGGCGCTGCCAGAAGGTTCGGCTTCGGATGCCGAAAGGACGGCGGATGCCAAATCCATGGACGCAGTCATTATCGAATTCAAGGTGCAGGATGACGATGAGAAGGATTTGTCCGATACGGTGCGGAATGCCCTGGCGCAGATTGCGGAAATGGAGTACCAGGCAAATCTGATTGCAAAGGGAATACCGGAAAGCCGTATCCGCAAGTACGGCTCCGCGTTCTGCGGAAAAAGGTCCTGATCGGTGGCGGCGCCAGCTTCCAGGCATAATGAAAACCGCTCCGCAATCCGTCCGCGGAACGGTTTTCCCCTCAAATCGTCACCCCTTCGCGGGCGACACCGGGAGCCAGAGCTCTATATAGCGCTTCTCGCTGTCCGGATTCCGGAACCAGTGGGTCACCGAAATCTCCGGAGCCTCCGCCAGCACATATCCGGAGGAGGGGAGCCATTCTTCCACGATCCTCCTGCGCAGCTGTGGGAATATCATGGTGGGATACTTGCACCGCTCCGTCTCGCATACCACATAGGTGTGGGCGGGAATGACGATGTTCTCGAACCGCGCGGCATCCTCGGCATTTCCAAGCTCCTCCTCCAGATGCTCCCTCTCCCACTCCTGAAGCTTGGCCGCGATATAGAAATCGTACCCCTCCTCCCGGAAATTCGTCATGACTCCATAGCTGGTCACCGGGTCTCCCGCAAGCCCCTTCAGCGCATACTGGTTCAGCCTGGTGGTCACATAGAACGCTTCCTCCTGGGCATCCCGCTCCGCTGGGCTTCCCGTAAAGAACCTCTTGTAGCCCGTGAGCACCATCTCCGGCTTCTCTTCTATCCTGTAGTCCATGCTGCTGCCTCCTTCCAATGATATCCGGATGGACAGACGGGCAAAGGAGCGAAGCCTGGCCCCCCGCTCGCGCGCAGCCGATGGCGTGATACCGTGGAACCTGGCGAATGCTTTGGCGAAGCTGTCCGGGCTCTCGTACCTGTACTTCACCGCCGCGTCGATGACCCTGATCTTGTCGGCCGCCAGCTCCATCCCCGCCAGGGTCAGCCTGCGGCTGCGGATGTACTCCCCCAAGGTATAGCCGCACAGGATGCTGAACACCCTCTGGAAATGATAGCTGGAGGAAAAGCCTGTCCTGGCTATCTCCTCATAATCCAGCTCCTCCGTGATGTGGTCTTCGATATAGTCGATGGCCCTCTGTATCCCTACGACCCACTCCATTCATCGCTCCCCCAGGCCGGCATATCCCCGCGCCTGACCTGTCCGTCTTTTTTGTCTCCGATTGTTCTGTTGCTTTTACCATGGTATGGAGACATTATACCGGAAGAAAACGCCCTGCGCCCGACTTTCCCTGCGGATGGGTGACGGTATGCCCTTTTTATGCGGAATGCAGGCGGCCCCAGGTTAAACCACCGCCTCCACCAGAACCTTGTCCCCTACGGCAATCTCATAGACTCCGACCTGCTTCTTTTTATTGAAGTTGAAGCTCACCATATACCCCCTTTTCAGATGATAATAATCCAGATATTCCGACAACTGCTCTTCCCCTCTGGAATGATATTCGCTGCCCCTCCAGATTTTCAGTTCAATCACTGTCTGTCGGCCATGGAAGTCGATGATCACATCGGTGCGCCGATAGTCTCTTGTCCTGGCCTCAATGTAATAATTGCCGTTTCCGTTTATGACAGGGCGCACATAGAGCAGGAAAAGCCGCCTCCCGTCCTCCTCCAGGAATTTCTCCCCATAATCTCCAAAAAGCTCCGTGTAATGAGCCACAAACTTCCGGAGCAGCAGCTCCACATCGAGCTGGCCGTCCCTGATGAACTGATTTTTTTCTGCCAGCGCAATCTGCGGCATATCGCTATTTAGGCTCTCTTCGGCCAAAAAACCGTTATAGAGCCTGGTCTCAAATATACGGTTGGCCACATGCAGGAAACCGTTTCGGACAGTAGCGAAGCCAAACATCACCGCCATCCGCATGCTCTCGTTGCCGGGAATATTCTCAATGGGCTTCCCCAGAAGCAGAAGCCCTTTCAGCATCTGCTTCAGCTCGGGATAGTCGATCAGCTTATTGTCCATAGATTCAAACAGCGTGTTTTCTTCCGTGAGAAGCATCCGCACCACTGCCAGAAAACCGTCCTTCGTCCAGGCGGCTTCCTTTGTAGGAAAGCTTTCGCTTCCAGCGATTTTTTCATCCATCAGCTTGCACAGACGCGACACCAGAAAGGGGTAGCCGGAGGTATAGGCGCGCAGGAGATGCAACATCCCGGCAATGTCCACTCCCT
>CAMQOJ010000600.1 GCA_947003375.1 uncultured Lachnospiraceae bacterium | reverse complement strand
GCTCATGAGGTGACGGGCAGCTGCCACTACCTGGAGGCGGGCGGAAAGCATATCCTGGTGGACTGCGGTATGGAGCAGGGCGTGAACGCGTTCGAGAACGTGCCCCTTCCGGTGGACGAAGGGCTGATCGACTACGTGCTGCTGACCCACGCCCATATCGACCACACGGGCCTGCTGCCCCTTCTGTACGCCAAGGGCTTCAGAGGGCAGGTGTACGCCACGGACGCCACGGCGGATCTGTGCAGCATCATGCTCCGCGACTGTGCCCACATCCAGATGATGGAGGCGGAGTGGAAGAACCGCAAGGCGAAGAGGAGCGAGAGCCTTGCTGCTGTGGAGCCCCTGTACACCATGGAGGACGCGGAGGGAATCATCAAGCGTATCGTCCCCTGCCACTATGACACGGAGGTGAGGATCTGCGATGAGCTGACCATCCGCTTTTCCGATATCGGCCATCTGCTGGGCTCCGCCAGCATCGAGGTATGGCTGACGGAGAGGGGCCACAGGAAGAAGATTGTGTTCTCCGGGGACATCGGCAATAAGAACGATCCCCTGCTGCACAATCCCATCCCCACCAAAGAGGCGGATTATGTGGTCATGGAGTCCACCTACGGCGACAGGCTCCACGGGACCGAGCGCCCGGACTATGTACATGAGCTGGCGGCTATCCTGAAGGAGACCTTTGACCGGGGCGGCAATGTGGTCATCCCTTCCTTTGCCGTGGGGCGCACCCAGGAGCTGCTGTATTTCCTGCGCAGGATCAAGGTGGAGCGCCTGGTGAAGGGGCATGAGGACTTCCCGGTGTATGTGGACAGCCCCCTTGCCGTGGAGGCCACGGAAATCTTCCAGGAGAACCGCATGGAATGTTTTGCCGGGGAGGCCCTGGAGCTGGTAAAGGAGGGCATCAACCCCATCTCGTTCGCCGGGCTGAAGCTGTCCATCACCAGCGACGAGTCCAGGGAGATCAACTTCATCGACACGCCCAAGGTCATCATCTCCGCCTCCGGCATGTGCGAGGCCGGGCGCATCCGGCATCACCTCAAGCACAATCTGTGGAGGCCTGAGTGCACCATCCTGTTCGTGGGATACCAGGCGGTGGGCACCCTGGGCCGCATGATCGTGGACGGCGTGGACGAGGTGAAGCTATTCGGCGAGTCCATACAGGTGCGGGCGGAGATAAAGAAGCTGGTGGGCATGAGCGGACACGCGGACAAGAACGGCCTGATTGACTGGGTGTGCGGCTTCCAGGAGAAGCCCAGGAAGATATTCGTGGTGCACGGCGAGGACAGCGTGTGCGCGGGCTTCGCGGAATGCCTGAAGATGGAGTACGGACAGCGCACCTATGCGCCCTACAGCGGGACGGTGTTCGACCTGCTCTCCGGGAAGCTGGAATACGAGGCGGAGCCTGTGCCGGTGAAGAAGAAGGCAAAGGGCGCGCTGTCTACGGTCTACGCAAGGCTGCTGGCCGCTGCCCAGAGGCTGCTTAACATGGTGAAGCGGATTGACGGCATGCCGAATAAGGATATGGGGAAATTAGCGGACCAGATCAATTCGCTTTGCGACAAGTGGGAAGCGTGAGAAGAAGTTCTAGGGCGCCAAAGGACGCCGCCCAAGAACTTCTAGGCTCGTGCGCGAACAAGTTCGCTTTGCGAGCCGGTCTCACGCGGAAGAATGCCCGGAGGGCGGGCATTCTTCCCGGTTTGTGGCAGGGTTTTGTACGGAATAGTGATTAACTTTGTTCGGGAAAACGTATGGATTTTGAGGGGGGAGATGGATGAATATTATTGCGGCGGTGGACAGGAACTGGGGCATCGGGTATAGGGGGAGGCTGTTGGTGAGCATTCCTAATGACCAGAGGCATTTCAGGGAGGAGACTATTGGGAAGGTGGTGGTGCTGGGGCGCAGGACGCTGCAGACATTTCCACAGGGGCTGCCCCTGCAGGGCAGGAGGAACATCATCCTCTCCAGGGATAAGGGGTATCAGGTCAAGGGGGCCACGGTGCTGCATTCCGTGGAGGAGCTGCTGCGGGAGGTGGAGAAGTATCCGCCGGAGGAGGTCTACTGCATCGGGGGGGAGAGCGTCTACGAGGAGCTTTTGCCCTACTGCGACACAGCCCATATCACGAAGATAGACCAGATTTACGAGGCGGACGCCCATTTCCCGAATCTGGACAGGAATCCGGAATGGGAGGTCACCGCCGACAGCGATGAGCTGACTTATTTCGACATTGCCTATACCTTCATGAAGTATGAGAGAAAGAAATCGGATAAGATTGCCGTTCCTGAAAGATGACTGTTTTCCATAGGAAGGGCTTTCCAAAAACTCGGATGCTCCCGCGTAAAGACAGTAAGCGTATGAAAATATAATATTTTATAGTTGACATCCTGGGTTTTGCGGAATATAATTTCAATACAACTGAATAGACAGTTCGGCCCGATTTACTCGAGCGTACCATCCTGTCGTTAAACAAAACTAGGGAACCCGATTTTTTTGAATCCTGCGTTTTGCGGGATTTTTTTTGCTTTTTTGTCCGGCTGAACTGTGATTGGAGGAAAATGTATGAAAGTACTGGTGTTGTCAAGCGGCGGCATTGAC
>CAMQOJ010000599.1 GCA_947003375.1 uncultured Lachnospiraceae bacterium | reverse complement strand
CTACACGAGTCTCTTCGTCGGCAGCGTCAGATGTGTATAAGAGACAGATTCCCAACAGGACGGCCGGCATCAGCAGGTACACCGCAAGCCGATACCGCGCGCCGGCAAATACCAGATAGCTTTTCATCCGATCCCTCATTCCACAGACCATCCCTTTCCGCGCTTTCCAAGGCTTGTATTGACCTTCATCACCGCCACGCTGATCTGGGACAGGCTGGGCGTCTCCAGGCTCACGTCCATCCCGGCCAGCCTCTCCACATTCTCCGCAAGACAGATCCCCTCAAACCCGTAGGCGCTGCGGTTCATGGAAAAGAGGATCTCTCCGGCCCTCTCCCCGTCCGCCGCCTCCCCCTTCACACAGACATATTTCTCCTTCAGATCCTCCACAAAGCCCTCCTCCACGATGTTGCCATGCTCCAGGATGACGGCGTAATCCGTCACGTTCTCCATGTCCGCGATATTATGGGTGGAGAAGAACACCGACTTCTCCCCGCCTCCCTGCTCCAGGTACTCCCGTATCATGTCGCAGAGCCTGTCCCGCATCAGGGGATCCAGCGGGGAGGCCGGCTCGTCCAAAATCAGCAGCTTTGTGTCCCTGGCCAGGGCCGACGCCAGCATCAGCTTCATCCTGTTGCCGTCGGAGAGGCTGCGCACCTGCTTCCCCCCATCGCTGCCGCCGATTCCCAGCTCTCCGCAGATCGCCCGGTATCTCTCCTTATGGAAACCAGTGAACAGGAGCCCGCTGATCTCCTCCACCTGCCGGGTCGTCCACTGGGGCAGGAAGTAGCAGCCCGGGCCCGTGTAGCCGATCTGCTCCTGGACATCGCCGCAGATTCCCGGCTGCTGCCTGTCGAAGTAGGTGACTTCCCCTGCAAAGTCCAGCCGTATGCCGGCGAGGATGTTCAGCAGCGTGGTCTTTCCCGCGCCGTTCTCTCCGATCAGGGCTGTGGCGAAGCCCTTCGGCAGCGAAAGCCGGGGAACCGAGAGCTCGAAGCCCCTGTATTTTTTCCGCAGGCCCCTCCCCTGCAGCGCGGTCCGGAAAACTTCATTTTCATGTTTTATAATATTCGTTTTTTCGTCTATTTTGGCCATATCCCTCTTCCTTTCTTCCTGACGAATCTCCTAGTCTTCCCCTTCTTCCCCCATGTCCAGCAGCGTCCGCAGGATTTCCTGCAGCTCCTGGCCTGTCATCCCGGCTATCCTGGCGGCGCTCACCGCCTCCATCAGGGCCTCTTCCACCCTGCGAAGATGCTGTTCCTTCAGCATCTCGCTGTTCTGGGCGTTCACATAGAAGCCCTTGCCCTGGACCGCTGTCACAAGCCCCTCCTCCGCCAACTGTTCATAGGCCTTCATGGTGGTGATGACGCTGATCCGCAGGTCCTTCGCCAGGCCCCGGATGGACGGGAGATATTCCCCTTCCCTCAGCTTGCCCGACAGGATATCCGCCTTTAGCTGCTCCGCAATCTGCTGGTATATGGGGACTCCTGAATTCTGCAATAGCTTCAAATCGGCATCGTCCTCTCATCTGTTTATATGTTATATATACACCATAATCAGTTGTGTGTCAATGGGTTTTCAAGATTTTTTAGAACTCTCCCTTCATATACTGTGAGGGCGTTCTGCGCCGATAGCGTTTGAACACCTTCACAAAATAACTTGCGTCATGAAATCCACAGTCATATGCGATTTCCGTAACCGTCTTCTGCGTATAGGAAAGCTGCTCACAGGCTACCTCAATCCGGTAATAGTTCAGATAATCCATAGGCGTCCGATGGGTCAGCTCCCGAAAATACCGGCAAAAGTAATTTTCGTTCATGTTCGCGCACTCTGCCAGATCAGACAGCTTGATATCCTCACTGTAATGCTCGTCAATATAAGACAGCACCTTCTTCAGTTGTACCGGCTTTTTGACATGTTTTGAATCGGATGCACTCGTATAAATCCGTTTTTGGATTATCTGGCCGAACAGGAGAAAGGTATGCCCCTGAAGCAGCAGCGTATACCCCTCCGGCCTGTGCCGCAGCAGCTCCAGCATGCTGCATATGGACGAATTGATGGATGTGCAGCTCTCCGGAAAATAGTTCCGGACAAAAATCTTCTGATTCAGCAAATCGGAAATCTGATGCTCATAAATCTTGGTGGGGGAATCCGTCTGGAAAATCGTGTCCAAATCCATCAGCAGGCATTCGTAGCAGCAGCTCTTTTCCTCAAGCGGCGCCCCTCCATGGGTGACGCTGGCTGAGATGAAGGCGCTGTCCCCGGGAGAAAGCGTCAGCTCGTGTTCCTCCAGCTGCAGATGAAAATGCCCGGAGACCACATGGACGATCTCATAGAGCGGATGCCAATGGTAGGGCATGACATATCGGGGATGCATATAGGTCACATGATAATAAAAATAGGGGAAATCCTGATCCTTGTGCTTCTGCTGCGCCGGATAATCCAAAAATTTCATACTTTCCGCTCCTTTTCCAAAATGACCATCTGGCTGTTCCTGCCAGGAATATGACTGCATTTTACCATATAAGTGAATTTATTACCATAAAATACGAAAATATTACAAGAATGCCAGCGCATCCTATATTAGAATAAGTACTACCGAAG
>CAMQOJ010000598.1 GCA_947003375.1 uncultured Lachnospiraceae bacterium | reverse complement strand
GGCTCGGAGATGTGTATAAGAGACAGTCCATATATAGTTTGACATAGGCTGTGCCGCTCCTTTCGTCATATAAAAAAGTGATAAAAAGTGATAAGTTTCAGCGCCGCGGCTTTTGCCGCGGCTGGTAGTGCGATTCGCGTCGCAGTCTAAGCGGTTTGCCCTTGGCACGCTGGCTGCAAGATCATGTCATGATCCTACAGGTCATGGCGGTGCTTCCCTGACCGACAGAGACTGCGATTAAGTTGTCAAGGAGCGTGGAATACGTCGGCACAACAAAAAAGCCGATGTACAGTACCTTCGAGAGGGCAGAGTACCCCCTGGGATACTCTTTCTGCACTCTTCCATATACCGTTACATCAGCTTTTCAATCAAGCTATATATGATTTGTCGTGTGAAATGATATAAATTTACACGAGAGATATTATATCAGGTGTTCGTGTGGGTGTCAACAAAAATTTAAAAATCATCCTACAGATTATCGAACACGGCAGTCTCCTTCTCCAGCTCCGCCACCACGTCCTGGTTGACGCCCATGCGCTGGGTGATGTCCTCCATGTCCGCCGCCAGGCTCCGGGTATTGCCCGCCATGCCGGCGATGCCGGAGGCGCTCTCGTCGATGGCCTCGTCGATGGTGCCGATGGAATCCGCGATGCCGGACATGGAATCCTTCAGCCGCTGGGTCTGCCCGTGGAAATCGTCCATGATGCGGCGGATGTGGGCGGCGTCCTCCTTGTACTGGCTGCCGGATTCCACGAAGGCCTGGAATTCCTTCAGGACGGATTGACTCATGTAGTCAATCAACTGCCTGGCATTTTCGGAAAGATTGTGGACCGAGGCGGTGACCACGTCGTTGATCGCCTGGATGCGCCCCGCGGTCTCCTGGGTGGAGTTGGAGAGGTCCCGCACCTCCCTGGCCACCATGGCGAAGCCCTTGCCAGCCGTTCCCGCGTTGGCGGCCTCCACGGAGGCGTTCAGGGAGATCAGCCTGGTCTGCTGGGCGATGGCCAGGATGTCCCCGGTGAGGTTCTTGATCTGGTTCACGCTCTTGCTCTTCTCGATGGCGTCGTTGAGGGAGGACAGGATCTCCTCCGTCTTGGCGCCGGTGGTCTCGGCGCTGCTCTGGGCGGACTGCTGCATGGCGTCCGCCCGGGCGTTCATCTGGGCGGTGTAGGCGGTGATGTCGCTGCATTCCTCCGCGATGGCCTGCACCTCCTGTCGGACGGTGCCTGCGCTGTCGTTGATGTCCGATACATTCCGGGCTACCTCCTGAAAGGTCGATGAGAGCTGCCCCGCCAGGGAGGAAAGGCCCGCCGCGCTCTGACGGGAGGCCTGTGTCCGCTTCAGCACCTCGCCGGTCATGCCGTTGATGCGCCCGGAGCTTTCCTGGATGGTCTTCAGGATGCTCTTGATGGGCGCCACCACATAGACGGATATCAGCCGGAAGTCCGTCAGCACCAGGAGGACGCAGATGACGGCCGCCGCGATGCCCACCACCAGAGAGAAGACATACACCCCGGAGAGGTGGGACCTGGCCTCCAGGGTCTGGGCGCTGATGGACGCGTTCAGGGCGTCGATGTCCGCTTTCATGGCGTCGGCGCCTGCCGCCACATCGCCGTTGGCCATGGCGTAGGCGTCCTGGGTCTTGTGGCCCGCGCTGGCGCATACCAGATGGACCAGGGCATGCTTGAAGGCGGCATAGTCCTCCAGCAGGGAGTCATACTGCGCCCGGTCGTCCTGTACTACGAATGCCTCGTACTGCGAGAGCATATCGTCCAGAAGCGCTTCTTCCTCCTTGATCTGCCGGACCAGGAGGATCATGGTGTCATAATCCGTGGCCACGATGTGGCTTAAGGCCATCTGGTGGATGTCCATGGAGGCCTGGCAGATTGCGGCGAGACGTTCCTTGCCCTCCATATAGTTGTCGGCGATGTTGGAGGCGCTGGCGTTCACGTTGCGGATATTGAGGACGGAGAGGATGTTGGACAGCAGCGCCACCATGCCCAGCAGGGCGATGGGGATGATCAGTCGATGCTTTAAGCTGATATTTTTCATGATGGACAAATCTCCTTTAGCGTTTGGAAAAATGTGGGGGCAGCCAGGGATTCCCGGCCGCCGGACAGGGGAAGGCCGGGGCCGCGGCAGGAGGGAGGACAGGGGTCAGGGAGCCGTGATGCCCGTGACCATGGTGTCCAGCAGCTCCTGGAGGCTCTTCCCCGAGGGGTTCCCGGCCAGGATCTCCGCGGTGAAGGCAGTGACCGGCTCCCAGTAATTCCCGCCGATGCGCTGGAGGCAGGAGTGCTCCGACTGGGCCAGAAGCGCCGCGATGGCGGGAGAGCCCTGAACCTCTTCGGAGGCCGCGGCATTTTTGTTGGAGGGGCCCTGGCCCCGCAGACGGAAGCGCAGCGCCTGGTTCTCCTCATTGGTGATCCATTCGGCCAGCTTGGCGGCCCAGTCCCTGTTTTGGGAGTAGGAGTTCACGCCGATCAGCTTATAGCCGGAGAAGGAGGCCATGGGGATCTCCTGCCCCGCGCAGGTGTAGGAGGGGAGCTTGGCGGCCCCGAAGCCGCTGCCCCAGGCCCTGTCTCTTATACACATCTCCGAGCCCACGAGACAGATGAGGATC
>CAMQOJ010000597.1 GCA_947003375.1 uncultured Lachnospiraceae bacterium | reverse complement strand
GCTTTTGTTCCAGACGGCAGACGGTCATTGTCCGCGGCCAGGAGCCTGGCCACCAGGGGACAGATGTGGGGATGCAGGGGAAGCTTTCCCAGCCACTGCTGAATCAGCTCCTCCGCCTCCTTCCGCTCGGAAAGCTCAATGGCTGTCACCCCCAGCATAAAGAAGAAATCCTGAACCCGGGCTGCCTGTGTTGAAGCCCTCATCTCTATTTGGGCCTGCACTCCGGGTCGCCCCTCTGAATCCACGGTCTGTACATGAGCATGCATGCCGGACTGTTCCTCCGAATCTGTCTGCGATATATGGGCTTGCGCCTGTCCATGCTCCGAGGCCCACCGGCGCAGCTCGCCAAAGGTCAGGACAGGGAACAGTACCGGCGCTTCCTCCACAAAGTACAGGCAGTAATGGTAATGGAACTCCACCCGCAGGGTCTTCCCCTCCGGCAGGGTGCATGTGGCGCTCACCGGGGCAGGGATGGACTCCGTCTCCTGGCAGAATCCGGTAAAGGCCTTCTGCCATGCTTTGGATGGGGCATAGAGATGGCGGATATAGGCCGGAAGGTAGCACTCCCCGTCCATCTCGTAGAGATATCCGTCCTCCCATTCTCCCCGGATCCTGCCATGGCGGAAGCCGTATCCCCGCATCAGGTAGTACTGCCAGAACTCCGGGCTATCCTCCAGCCTTTCCATGTCCACAGTGGGAAAGGACAGCCGGAAGCGGTAGTCGATCTCCCGGCACATCTGCTCTGTGGCCAGGGAGCGCAGCAGGCTTTCCAGAAGTTCCGTGCGCCTGGGCTCCGGGAAATCCCCCTGTTCCAGGCAGCGGATGAGGCCCTCTGTCAGGGAGCGGGGCATCACAAGCCGCTTGGCTCCTGCGTAGAGTCTGTCGAACAGGCCTCTGTCCTTCTGTACCTCTTTCCACTCGGGCATGGCGAACAGGGCCTCCACCCGCTCTTTGATCTCAGGGGTTTCCTCGTAGATGGATTTCTCGTAGTTGTTCTGGTTGTCATTGATGATCCGGGAGCAGACACGGTATACTTTCGTGACCTTCTGTTCCAGGCCGTCCTGACCGAAGAGCAGCTCCTCTACCTGGGGGAGCTGGACAAGCACCTGCTCCTTCAGGGCCCCATACAGGCCTCTGGTGCTGCTGCGGTCCAACTCCCGGAAAGAGAATTTCCGGTACAGGAATTTCAGCACGCAGTCAGGCAGGCGCTGATCCTTCAGCCACTGGACGTAGAGCTTTACCACGCATTCGCTGCGGCTCTCGTAGTCTGTCCCTCCCAGCCGTTTTCCATTGCGCTCGTAGAGGTAATGCACCTGTCCGAAGCCCAGGATGTGCTGCCAGGTCTCCTTGTCCGCTTCTGTCAGCTGTCCTTTCTGCCCCATTTCCTTTAAGGTCATATAGTCTGTAAAGGCATTATGGCGCACCTTGTTGGCGGGCTGCTTGAGCATGCGGCGGGTCATGGATTTCAGGTCGCAGTCCCAGCCCTGTCTGTTGAAGATTTCCGCTATCTGTTTCCTGGCCGGAAGGGTCTGCTCCACGGAAACCTTGTACCATTCCTTGGGGTATTTCATGCCCTGGCCATATTCTTCTCCGGCGAAGTGGGGAATCAGGGCATAGGCGATGGCAAGCTCCTGGAGCAGGCCCGCGGGCAGATTGTCGCAGGGGCAGATCTGCTGTCCCATCAGGTAGGTGTACAGGCCTCCGGCGAAATCCTCTGTGTATTGCTCCCTGAGGAAAGCCTCTGACAGGAAGAAGCGCTTCCAGGTGTCGGCTGCTTTGGCCTGCTTGGGATTTGTGAACAGGGCGATGAAGTCATGCAGGGCGCCTGTTTCCATGCTCTGCCGTATGGCTTTTTGACGGGCATCGGCCAGGCGCTCCAGCAGGGAATCGGATTCTTCTTTGTCCTTTTCATTTCCTGTGCCAGTATATAATTGGGTAAATTCTGCGTGGTTGCTGTTCCTGTCTTCCTCACCGCTTCTGCCGATTCTGTTCTCACCGCTTCCATCGGCTTCGGCTGTCCTGGCAAGGCTCAGGGCCTGTCTGTAGGCCTGGTTCAGCTCCACGAAGTATTCCGGCTCCTCCTCCGGGTGGTGGAGCCTGGACTGGGCCGCATAGGCACTGCGGATGATCTTTTTATCGGAAGTGGGGGCTATCCCCAGAAACGTCCATATATCACTCTTCATCGCCATCCTCCTCTTCCCCTTTGCCCCGGTTCTCTTTCCTGCTGTTCCAATCCTCTACCCGGTCATCCTGCTCCTCTCCTTCGCTGTCCCGGCTCTCTTCTCCGTCCCCCCAGTCCTCGTCCTCTTCCTCCCAGCTTTCAAAGGCTCTCCCGTCAAACAGCCTCTCCTCTTTTGTTTCCTGGGCCTCCTCCAGCATGTTCAGCCAGGCTCCGGCATTCTCCTGGGCATTCCTGACGGCTTTCTTTCTGCCGCTGCACAGTCCCCGGGTAACGTAGCCTATCATGGCTCCGATCCGCTCCCGCCGCTCTCCGGTGCTGTTCTCGAAGTATGCCAGGAAGCGGGCCAGCATTTCCCGGTTTGCGGGCTGTTCTATGGGCGGCAGCATGATTTTCTCCATCTCCTTTGTGTACCGCTCCAGCTCTTCGGCGGTCAGGGCCTGGTT
>CAMQOJ010000596.1 GCA_947003375.1 uncultured Lachnospiraceae bacterium | reverse complement strand
CTCCTCGGGTGCGGAACCATTGCTAACAGTCAGCACCGTCCCGCTTATATGAAAAATGAAGAGACGGAGATCAAATATTTCTGCGACATTATACCTGAGAGGGCGCAGGCTGCGGTAGAGAAGTACGGCTGCGGCAGGGCAGTGGAGGACTACAAAGAGGTCCTGGCAGACCCTGAGGTGGAGGCCTTATCTGTATGTACACCGAATTTGATGCATTCCGTCATTGCCATCGATGCCTTGAAGGCTGGCAAGAACGTGCTCTGCGAGAAGCCTGCAGCAAGGGTTTATAAGGAAGCTCTGGCCATGCAGAAAGCACAGCATGACACAGGCAAGGTTCTGAATATCGGTGTAGTGAACCGGTTCAACACAAGAGTGAACCTGATTCGCCAGTACATACAGGAAGGGCGCCTGGGCGACATCTATCATGTCTATCTGAGCTTCCGCTGCCACAGGAGCATCCCGGGGCTGGGCGGTGCTTTTACCACAAAGGCCATCGCGGGAGGCGGCGTGCTGATTGACTGGGGCGTGCATTACCTGGACCTGGTAATGTACTGCCTGAATGACCCTAAGCCATTAACGGTCTCCGGGGAAGTATTCTGCAGGCTGGGCCGGGACATCGAAGGGTATGTCTACCGTGGCATGTGGGCAGGTCCGCCTGTAAAGGATGGTATTTATGATGTGGATGATTCCGTTACTGCCCTGGTGCGCACGGACGGCCCTGTCTTTACGGTACATGGAGCCTGGGCACAGAATATTGACGCACAGGAGGATTATGTAGACTTTATAGGCGATAAAGGTGGAATCCGCCTGCAGTATGGAGGTGATTTTACGTTGTTTACCGTGGAGAACGGCGCATTTGTAAAGTATGTGCCAGAGGTTCCTGAAGTGAAAGAGACCAATATGTTCGAGATGGAGATTAACTCTTTCATCAGATGCATCCGCACAGGGGAAAAGCTGCCATCCCATATCGACACAGCAGTTAAGACCTCTCAGATTATGCAGGCTATTTATGATTCCGCAGAGCAACATAGGGAAATTGTGCTGACTTGAGAAGGAAAGAAGAGGAGCGGCAGAGTATGAAAGTTGGATTTATTGATTATTATCTGGATGAGTGGCATGCCAATCATTATCCGAAAATGATTGGGGATGCCAGCAATGGAGAGCTGGAAATCGCTTATGCTTATGGGAAGATTCCCAGCCCTATTACCGGAAAGACTTCAAAGGAGTGGTGTCAGGAGTATGGCGTGGCTCTATGCGAAACAATTGAGGAGGTAGTGGAGAAGAGCGATGTGCTGATTGTGCTGTCTCCAGACAATTGCGAGATGCATGAGGAGCTGACCAGACTGCCTTTGATGTCCGGAAAGAAAACCTATGTGGATAAGACCTTCGCGCCTGACAGGAGAAGCGCGGAAGCGATGTTCAGGCTGGCCGAGGAGCACGGCACCCCCTGCTATTCCACATCAGCGCTGCGCTTTGCCACAGAATACAGGGCTTTTCTGGGGAAAGAAATCATGGCCATGAATACCTGGGGGCCTTATGGGCTGGAGACTTATAGCATCCATCAGCTGGAACCCATTATGATGCTGATGAAGGGTGAGGCAAAGAGGGTCATGGCATTGACCCAGGGCGAATGGACGAATCTTTTGATTGAGTGGGCGGATGGCAGGAATGCGTCACTGCTGTGCACAGGCGGCGAATGCCCTTCTGTGGCAAGTCTTTGCCTGGCGGACGGCAGTCGATTCCTTACCATAGAATCCGATTCCTTTGGCGGATTCATCAAAAATATGGTGGAGTTCTTCCATACAGGAGAGATTCCGGTAAGCCATGAGGAAACTATTTCCATTATGGCTGTAAGAGAAGCGGCCATAATAGCCGCAGGAAGTCCGGGAACCTGGGTGTCAGTTGGCGAAAGAGATTGACGAAAATATTTGCTATATGGCAAGGAGGTGCAGGATTGAGATTAAGACCGGATTATACGAAAGGGCGGACTGAGGCGCTGTATGCGCCCCAGCTGCAGAATGAATATTGGCAGTCGGTGGCGGAGGGGAAGGATATCACGCAATATGAAGCTCTCTTTCGGGCGGTGTCAGAAATGCCTCTTGATGAAAACAAAGTAAAGATGGCAGACGTGCTTTTTGATATCGTGCTGGATGCCCCTATGAAGGAGGGATATCCTTATGTGGAACCCTCTGACCTGGAGGGAATCAGAGGCGAGCGTCCCCATAGTGGCTGGGCGAAAGGCAAAGAGAGGCGTTCCGGCGAAGAAGTACATTCCATGGAAAAAGAAAGACTGCGTGAGAAGGTTCATGGTGCATGGATGGGTAGAATCTGTGGCTGCCTGTTAGGGAAGACGGTGGAGGGAATTCACACGGATGAGCTGGTACCTCTGCTGAAACAGTCTGGCAATTATCCTATGCACCGCTATATCAGATCGACAGATGTCACCGATCAAATGAAGATGAACTACCGTTATTTCAAACAAAGGCCATTGGTTTTTTATGCGGATAAGGTTTCTTATATGCCCTTTGACGATGATATGAACTATGTGGTGCTGGCCCAGACTCTGATAGAGAAATATGGCCTGTCTCTTATACACATCTGACGCTGCCGACGAAGAGACTCGTGTA
>CAMQOJ010000595.1 GCA_947003375.1 uncultured Lachnospiraceae bacterium | reverse complement strand
CTACACGAGTCTCTTCGTCGGCAGCGTCAGATGTGTATAAGAGACAGGCATGAGAACAATCCCTGGACCGGACGGGCAATCACGGCCCAGCAGATCCGCGCTGAGCTGGAGGACATCAAGGCCTGTAACCTGAACGCAATCCGCTGCTCCCATTACACAAATCAGCCTGTGTTTTATGAGGCAGCCTCCGAGCTGGGCCTCTATGTCATGGACGAGGCGGATTTGGAGACCCATGGCGCCCATGCCCATGGAGACGAAGGGTGGATTTCAAAGATGGACGGCTGGTATGATGCCTATCTGGATCGGGTCTCCAGAATGTATCATCAGAATAAGAATGAAACCTGCATCAATATCTGGTCTCTGGGCAATGAATGCGGCTGCGGCCAGGTCATCGACAGATGCGCCCAGTGGCTGCGAGGCCAGGCCGTGGCGAAGCCTCTTCGCTATTCCTCTTATAGCCGGGGCTTTACGGAAGATTTCCGCTTCACCGGCTATATGCCAATGTCAACGCTGCGGGAGTACATCCCGGAAGGCCTGCCCGTGATGATGCTGGAGTATGCCCATGCTATGGGCAACAGTCCTGGTGGTCTTGAGGATATCTGGAATTTCGTCTACACTCATGACTATATCTGCGGAGGCTATGTCTGGGAATACAGAAGCCATGGGTTCTCGGCTCCTGACGGGGAGAGGAAGGAACGCTATCTCTACGGCGGCGATTTCGGGGACATCTATCACTGGTCCAATTTCTCCCTGGACGGCTACCATACCAGCGACGGAACCGCCAAGCCGGCCTGGGACGAGCTGCGGGAGGTTTCCGCTCCGGTGTGGATCTCCAGGGAAGGGATGGGCATCCGGGTGCACAATACCTACGATTTCCTCTCCCTGGACGATGTGGAGATGCAGTGGGCCCTTTATGCGGACAGTGACGAAATCCGTTCCGGAAGCTGTATGCTGACCGGAATCGGCCCCAGAGAGGATAAGGCCTTTGCGATTGATTTTTCCACAGAGGGGCACTTTGGGGATTTTCGCGCTGATTTCATTTTCAGGAAAGGCGGAGAGCAGCTGGCGTATAAGCAGCTTCTGCTGGGGCGTCGTGAACGAGGAGAGAAGGCTGCGGCCGCGTTTGTGCATAGGGCGGAAATGGCCGAAGATGCGCATGTCTGCATGCGTTCTGAAAATGCCGTCGTGGAATTCGAAAGAGGCCTGCTGACCCGGTACTGCATCAATGGGAAAGAGCTGATTGCAGGGCCGCTTCGCCCCAATCTCTGGAGGGCTCCTACCGACAACGATGGCATCGAGGGGCTTTTCCCCCGGCATATGGGGGATTGGAAGCAGGCTCTGGTCCATGACCTTCTGTTCGGGCTTTATGATCAGGCCATCGCCGACGCGGAGAATGCCTGTACCCTGGCTGTAAAGGGGAAGCTCCTTCCCCAGAGCCATTACTGGGGCTTTGAGATGACTTTGACCTACACACTGTATGGGGACGGTTCCTTGCGGGTGGCCATGGACGGAGCGCCCTATGGCAAGGCGCCGGAAATCCTGCCCCGCATCGGCATGTACGTGGAGCTACCGAAGGAGCTGGAGCGCGTCTGCTGGTTCGGCCGCGGCAGGGGCGATTCCTATCCGGACAGAAAGCATGCCGCTCCAGTAGGGCTTTATGACCTGGCGATTGGGGAGCTGAATTTCTTATACGATGTCCCCCAGGAGACGGGCAGCCATGAGGACACGCGGTTCGTACGTGTTTATGACGATGGCATGGGCATCCTAGCCGCTGGCGATTTCGCCTTCTCCTGCCATGATTTCACGCTGGAGAACCTGACGGCGGCGCGGCACAGGAACGACCTGGTGCATGTGCCCGAAAAGTATCTATATCTGGACGCGAGGCAGCGCGGCCTGGGCAGCCTGTCCTGCGGGCCGGATACGGAGCAGGGATACGAGCTTCCCACGGAGCGTTTTTCCTTCTCCTTTATGCTGGCGGCAGATGAAGGGACTGAGGCTGCTTTTGAGAGGTTGCACAGTAATTGATGCTGCCGATTGCGTAGATTTTCTATGCCAAATGACAGTTGGGCTGTCAGGAAATACATTGTTTCCTGACAGCCCTGTATTAATGCTGCCTTATAGGTTTCGATTCGTTTTCAGTCGGTTTTCTTTATGATATATTCATTTTCCTTTGTGTATTGCGGTTTTTTGCTGCCAGCCGAAACGCTTTTTCCATAGCTGGCGTAAGTTCGGGAGAATCTTCATCGAATACGATTTCTCTCTTTGCCGCCTCCCTTATCTGCCGAATCTGTTCCTCTGTGGGCTTTTGGTTTCTATCTAAAGTAGCTGTCCGTATCATAATAAATGCTCCTTTCTGTTTTTGTGGCAAGCCTCGCCGATATCAGGCGGATATTCTCTTTTCGTTCTGTATAAACAACAAACAGAACATCCTGAACCATTCCAATCGTATTATAACGGTCTTCATCAATACTATGCTCAACATCATATATCTCAATGCGCTGTTCATCATTAAAAACAAGCATTGCTGTCTCAAAGTCAATACCATGCCTTTCCAAATTTAATTGGTTCTTGTCTTCATCCCATTCAAATTTCAATATACATCCCTCACCATTTCTTTTAAATGCAAC
>CAMQOJ010000594.1 GCA_947003375.1 uncultured Lachnospiraceae bacterium | reverse complement strand
GCTTGGCGCAGCCCAGGGAATCCGCCTCTCTGGTAAGCTCCGCGGTGGATCTGACGATCTCTCCCATGAGCTTTACCGCGTCCATGTTGATGCCCGTCCTGGTGGAGCCCAGGTTCACGGATGCGCACACCCGCTCCGTGGCCGCCAGGGCCTGGGGGATGGAGCGGATCAGCAACTCGTCCGCAGCCGTCATCCCCTTGCTCACCAGGGCGGAATAGCCGCCGATGAAGTTCACGCCCACCTCTTTCGCCACCCCGTCCAGGGTCTCCGCCACCGAGGCGAAATCCTCCGGGGACTTGCAGGCCGCTCCTCCTATCAGGGCAATGGGCGTGACGGATATGCGTTTATTTACAATCGGTATTCCGAAATCCCTGGAGATTTCCTCCCCGGTCCGCACCAGGTCTTTGGCAGCGTCATATATTTTTTCGTAGATATTGTCCTTCAGTTTCCGCAAATCGGAATCGATGCAGTCCAACAGGCTGATGCCCAGCGTAATCGTGCGCACGTCCAGATTCTCTTCCGTGATCATCTTGTTGGTCTCTGCCACTTCATAAATATTGATCATACATAACCTCCCTGCCGGCATCGGCTATCTCTGCCCGGACAATGCGCCGCCTGCGGGACATCCCCCGGCGCCCACGATCCTCCGAAAGCCGATTCGGCCACTGCGCCGTCCCGGCAGAATCAGATCCTGTGCATCTTGTCAAAGATTTCCTCTTTCTGGCACTTGATCTGCACCCCGGTCTCCTCGCCCAGCGACGTCATCTCCTCCGCCATATCCCCGAAGGGCTTTTGGGTGGTGCTGGTGTCCACGATCATCATCATGTTGAAATATCCCTGCACGATGGTCTGGGAGATGTCCAGGATGTTGATGCCGTTCTCCGCCAGATAGGTGCAGACCTTTGCGATGATGCCTATGGTATCCTTTCCCACTACCGTGATAATCGTCCTTTTCATAAATAAATTCCTCCATTCCTTCTCACACTACCACCGCCGGCGTCACCTCGCTGCGCCTTGCCACCCGGATATCGAAATCCCCCGCCTTGTAGGGATTGTCCCCCATGTTGATCTCCATCCGCACGGACTCGAAGGCCAGCTCCGGCAGATTGTTCTCCTTGCTCAGATGCCCCAGCAGCACTGCCTTCAATCCGTCGTGGAGGATGCGGCACAGCAGCCTGCCCGTGTTCTCGTTGGACAGATGCCCCCGCTCCCCCAGGATCCGCTGCTTCAGATAGTAGGGGTAGGGCCCTACCTGGAGCATGTTCACGTCATGGTTGGCCTCCAGCAGCAGCGCGTCCATGCCCTTGAGGCATTCCACCGTATAGTCATTGTATACCCCAAGGTCCGTGCAGACCGCCACACGCCTGTTGCCATAGGAGATCCGATATCCCACGGGCTGGGCGGCGTCATGGGAGATCCGCATGGGATTGATGGTCAGGTCCTTGATGGTGAACTTCGTGTCCTCCTTCACCTCATGGAACAGACCGTGGTCCACGCTTCCCAGGCCCTTACAGTCCTTCATGGCCGCTATGGTGCCCGCCGTGGCGTAGATGGGTATCTCATACTTTCTCGCCATGATCCCCAGCCCCTGTATATGGTCGGCATGTTCATGGGTTATCAATATTCCGTCAATATCGTTTCCCGAGAGCGCCAGCTCCTTCAGGCCCGCCTCGGTCTTTTTGCCGCTTATCCCTACGTCCACAAGCAGATGGGCGGCCTCGGACCCCACATAGATGCAGTTCCCGCTGCTGCCGCTTGCAATGCTGCACAATCTCATTTCCCTGATTCCATCCTTTTTTGAGCCTCCGCAGGCCGTCCCCCTCTGTCATAGGCATATGGGGAATGCGCCTCCGCACATGGGCCGATCCCCAGGCCTGCGGCAGTCCTTATTTTTTTCTTATGTATCTGCCGCGATCGGCATGCCGTCCCGGCGCCCGCACTACTCCCGGCATTTCAGACCGGACAGCCGCCGGTCGATCTGTCTGTAGCTCTCCGCCAGCTCTCCACTGTTGTCTATGACGAAGTCGCAGCTTTCCCGGAACTGGGCTTCCCCCAGCTGGCTGGACATGATCCGGGCGATTTTTTCCTCGCTGTAGCCTCTGGAGGCACTGAGCCGCTGCCGCCGTACCGCCTCGTCCGCATAAATATACCACATCTCGTCCACCAGCGCAAGATATCCGCCCTCGATCAGCAGCGCGGCCTCCACGAAGAAGAAATCAGCCTGCCCCTCTGCCCTGGCCCGGGCCAGCCGCTCCAGCAAAAACTCCTTCACCGCCGGGTGTATGATACCGTTCACCTGCTCTAAAAGGGAGGGGTCCGCGAAAATCCTGTCGGCCATCAGCCCCTTGTCTATCAGGCCGTCCCGTCCCGCCACATCCTGTCCCAGCAGGGAAATCAGCTCTCCATAGGCCTTTGTGCCCGGCTGCTTCACCAGATGCGCCACCTGGTCTGCCAGATAGATCTCGCAGCTGTAATGCTTCCGGATATAATCCAGTATCTCGGATTTCCCGGCCCCAACGCCGCCTGTAATCCCTATGAAGCGCATCTTCACCCTCCTGTCCTCCGCGGCTTTCCGCTCTGCCAGCGCTGTCTCTTATACACATCTCCGAGCCCACGAGACAGATGAGGATCTC
>CAMQOJ010000593.1 GCA_947003375.1 uncultured Lachnospiraceae bacterium | reverse complement strand
TCATGCTCTGGCAGCGTGCCATATTTTCGGCAGGATTGTGCATTCACGGACAGCACTGCGCAGTCAATTGGATAAAGGTTGGAAAAATAATTCGCGGTTTGCGTCTCCCTCAATTCGCCACCCGACACCTATGGCATCTGAAGGCTCCCCTTTGAAGTTGGAGACCAGCCTGGCATTCCATCCCTCCAGATAATAAGCCGTCGTACGGGATTCCCCCCTGTCCGGGACATCCACCGCATACACGCAGAACCAGCCCATGGAGGCCGCTCGCTCCAGCGGCTTTCTCTTAAGGCTTCCCGCAAAGGTCCCGGGCTGGGCCAGCAGCTCCATGACGCTGGTCTTCCCGCTGCCATTGCTCCCTACCAGGAGGCTGATGTTCGTGATGCCGTCCCCATATATTCCTTGAAGCGGATTTTCCTTTGGCGAAATGGTCAGGGCGCGGTCCCCCCTCTTTCACATACCGGACATCATAGTTTGACGAGAACACGAACTCCTGCTTCTGGAAGCAGTAGCCGAAATCCTCTATGTACAGATAGATCAGTTCAGGATATGCCATCTCTTATGTACCTCAGCTGCCTTGTTTTTCTTTAGATTCTATCACAGAGCCGTCATTGTCTGCAATAGCGGAGTCAGCCATAGCATGAATCATTATCCCGCTCCATATGGTATTCCCTGTACTCATCCATATGTGCATCCAGGTAGCCTTCCAGTTCGCCATTCACCTTGGACAGGATTCCCATCTCCTCTTCCTTTACCCCATCCAGCAGCACGCACAGCTTTTTCCCTTGGAAATCCCTGCATCCTTTTACGTCCTCTTTCACCAGGAGATTCCTCGCTGCGAGACATTTCTTTTCTACCTTCTCGTAATATAGGTCTCTATAGCCATGGGCAAGATATCCTTTCTGCGACAAATATTCCAGGCGCCTCGTCATCAATATCTTATGATCCGATAGGCTGCACAGGCCTCGCCAGTCGCAATGGCCATATCTGTTTTCTTCCACATGGAGACAATACTTTTTCAGTTCTTCATAGCAGTCTATGCCGAATACATAGTCGGATAAGGTCTGGGGCGGATCCAGATATCGTGCAAGGTCATGCTGGAGCTTTCCAATCTGCATCATATGGTTCGTTCCAGCCACATGTTTGATACTGTCCTCCATCACAGAAAAGAAATAGATTCCGTCCGGCCTTCCCATATGGTCTCCCAGGCCAAACTCTCCAGCGGGGATATCCGCTGCCTTTTCAAAATCCCCATAGCAGATTTCTTCGAACACGAACTTTCCAATGGGATTGTTGTCAGCCGCATGAATCTTTCCTGCAGCGTCATCATATCCCCAAATCAGGGCATTATGGTAATTAGGCTCCTTATGGCCCCTGTAAATGCTGCGGTTAAGCATTATATAGACATAATAGTCCTTTTCGATGCATTCCCTGACGAAATCAAGCCTCGAATCCCATCTGCTCTTCACCATTTCATCTGGGATGCTCATGAACTTCAGCCATGGATTGGCTTTCATTTCATAGAAATTGAAGTCGCCATAGTACTGATAGTAAAAGTCCACTGTCCCCAGGCGCTCGATTGCCGTATACAGATTGCGCAAGGTGAACATCTGTATATAGTTGCAGTTCAGCCATGCCTCTGTTTCCGGATACGCAGATAATATGCTATGCACTGCGGCTTGATGCCCAAAGCTCCGTATGATCGGTTCTGTAATCTTCAGTTTCCTGGCACCCATTTTTCCCTTCTCCCCTCCTGCATTTTGCAGCAATAGCAGCAATGAAAGCTCACCGCCAGTCCAATAGCACGTAGCAGACCGCCTCTAGCCGCTATCATATATGGTAAGTCACCTGTCTCCAGTCCAAAACCCACATCAGCCCCATCCTGATATACATATAATTCTATCTATCGATAAGCTGCCGCCATTGAGTCACAGCTGCCGTGACACAGCATCGTATCTACAGTGCCAATCCTGCAATGGCAGATTCCATATCCCGCCACTGCCTAGTAGTAGGCGGGGCTTCATAGTATGCTGTGCACCGGAAATATGATGAAAGTTGTAGATGGGCTTCCCCTCCAGAAATACGAAAAGGCCCTGCTTTCACAGAGCCTTTCAAATCTTTCTTCTTACCAAGTCATACATGGGTTCCGGCCATTGCCCAACAGGATTTCCAGATATCTGGAATCCCGCAAGCTTTCTATATTGTCTTTTTCCCAAACCTCCTCAGATATGCCCGTGCCATCTCCAGAGATATGTCCAGCTTCCTCTGCAGCCTCCCTAAGATATCGTCATCGGACAGGCCAAACTCATATCCCATCTCGATTATCTCTTCCGCCCTGCCTTCTTTTCTGCCTTCTGTCCTGCCTTCCTTTCTGCCTTCCACCCTGGTCTCCTCAAATACAGTATACATATCCACATCTCCTTAGAAACTCTTGACAGAACTGCCTACACCGTCTGTTTTCCATACTTCCCCAGGTACGTTCGTGCCATCTCCAGAGATATGTCCAACTTCCTCTGAAGCCTCCCCAGGATATCGTCATCGGACAGGCCAAACTCATATCCCGTCTCGATTATCTCTTCCGCCCTGCCTTCCTTTCTGCCTTCCACCCTGGTCTCCTCAAATACAGTATACATATCC
>CAMQOJ010000592.1 GCA_947003375.1 uncultured Lachnospiraceae bacterium | reverse complement strand
ATCCGTGTTGGGCGCCGCGTCGGAGATGTCGTTCCAGTACTGCGCGATGGCATACTCGGGCAAATGGAAATAAATAGGCGGTATCGCGGCTATCGCGTCCACGCCCAAGCCCTCCGCGTGTGCGGCCAGCTCACGGCTGTCCCTGGTATTGTTGCAGGCCACATGGGCGATGACCGTCAGCTTCCCTGCCGCAGCTTTCATCACATGCTCCAGCGTCAGCTTCCGCTCCTCCACGTCCTGGTAGATGCATTCCCCTGAGGATCCCCCCACGTAGAGCCCCTTCACGCCCTTCTCCACCAAGTGTGCCGTCAGCTCTTCCACTTTTTCGGCGCTTACCCGGCCTTCTTTGTCATAACACGCGTAGAACGCCGGGATGATTCCCTGATACTTTGCTTTGCTATTCTCCATTTTCTACCTTCTTTCTTTCCGGTTGCTTTTTCCGACAACATATATTATAATGGCTTATATTCATTTAGACAACATTTGAAAACAGTATTTATGATTATTTTACATCTATATATAATAAGGAGAGAACAAATATGGCCGGATCCTTCCTCGATTCCCTGACAGAACGCTACAGCACGCTTACCCGCTCCGAAAAGAAGCTGGCCGGATATATCTTTGCGAATTCCACAGAAGTGCAGTACCTGTCCATCAACTCGCTGGCAGAGAGCAGCGGCGTATCGGAGGCCACTATCACCCGTTTCTGCCAGAAGATGGGGCTTCTGGGCTACAACAACCTGAAAATCGCCCTGGCAAAATCCGATTATTCCTTCAACCAAAGACAGCAAGTCAGCGAGACGATGGCCGAGCATCCGAAAACGGATGATGCCCTGGGCACTATCAGCAGGGAACTTTTTGATTCTTACGTCCTGTCCATCCGGGAAACCATCGAACAGCTCAGTCCGGATTCCTTCAACCGTGCTGTGGATTTGCTGTCAAATGCCCGGCATGTGTACTGTTTCGGCCAGGGTGCCGGAATGGTCATGGCCATGGAGACGTCTGCGCTGTTTTCCACCATCTCCCCGAATTTTGTCCACATCTCGGATTCCCATCTGCAGATTATCCATACAGCCCTGGCTACATCGGAAGATGTAATCCTGTTCTTCTCCTATTCCGGTTCCACAAAGGACGTACAGGAGCTGCTGAATCTGGCAAGGGAACGTTCCGTCCCCATAATCCTGATCACCCATTTCCCCAATTCCCCTGCCGCGGAGCTGGCGGAGGTGACGCTCGTCTGCGGATACAATGAAAATCCCATCCACGCGGGTTCCGTGAGCGCTAAAATGGGACAGCTGCTGCTCATAGACTGCCTCTTCCAGGCCTTCTGCTCCAACAACCCCCAGGAGACCCTGGCCAGCCGGGTAGCTGTATCGGAGGCTGTCTCCAGGAAACTGTTATAAATCATGTATATTTCAAGCCTTCTGTTTCGGAAAGGCTTGAAATGGCAACGGTTAATCCTGTGGCACGACAGCAGACTGAGTCCGATGTCCGAAGCCAATGCTGTTCCTTCCTATGTGTATGTCATCTGCGGTTCAGCCATGCGCCTGTACAGAACTCCTCGAGCTGACTCTTCTCGATGCGACGGATACGGGTCCTGGTCAGGCAGTGCCCGTCCTCCTTATTTCCCGCGCAGTAGGCCAGCAGCATGGCGTCTTTCGTAAACAGGATTGCCGTATAGCAGTATCCCCTGGTCTCGTCTCCCTCGACGATGGTGGGATGGGAGAATGTCTTTCCGTTGTCACGGCTGGCCGCGATCACCAGAGGGAACCTCCCCCCCGTGACAGGCTCCCAGGCCTCGAAACGGCCATTGTAGATGGGAATCGGATTCCACACCGCGTATATGGTTCCGTCGCTGTCCCGCCGCATGCTCAGGGGACTGTTGGGCGAAGTGAAGCGCGAGGGCTGGCATGCCGTCCAGCTGTCCCCTTCGTCCATGGAGAACATCTCATACTGGTTCCCCAGATCCGTCCTGGCCCATCCCCAGAGTATCCCTGGCGCCAGCTCCAGCACCCCAGGCTCCTGAAGGCCGGAGTAGCAGAAGGATGAATAAGGCATGGCGCATTTGTCTCTGGCACATTTCCAGGTGGCTCCATCGTCATCCGAGTAGAAGAACATGGCCAGGGAACGGCCGTCCATATAATTATCCCCGGTGCGGTGGCTGGCCACGGGAACGATGATCCTGCCGCTCGCAAGCCTTACCACCCTGTCATTGTTCATTACAAAGAAGTCTTCCTGGGGCGTGCACACCACCCTCTCCCCCCAGGTCTTCCCCTTGTCGGAGGAACGGCGCAGGAAAATCTGCGTGCGCTTGTAGGTAAGCCTGACCAGATAGAACAGGCCCACGTCGCCATTGTTCATCATCAGCAGCGCCGGCGACATCATGTTGACGCCGTCCTCCCCCTGATAGGTCAGGATGATCTCATCCTCGCCCCAGGTCCTGCCCCCGTCCGTGGAGCGGATAAGGCTCAGATCCGCAAAGGCTTCATCATGGCTGCTGTCCCCCCTGAACCGGCTGTACACGAATATGATCTCACCGTCCTGGAGCTCCAAGAATGTCCCTTCACTGTTTCTGGGATTGTCCTCCTTCGGGCCTATGCTGGCCGTCACCACTCCCAGTTCCCCCTGCTTTACATAATTC
>CAMQOJ010000591.1 GCA_947003375.1 uncultured Lachnospiraceae bacterium | reverse complement strand
AATCAATGCTGTTATCAAGATATTTATAAAATATATATATTTATGAAAGGAAGGCTGCTACATGAGGCAATTTTTCGGAATGAGCAATCGCGGGGACCTGTCGGAAGCGGTCCGCAATCTGGACAGCCCGCAGTTCATCATGCTTCTTTCAAACAATGCCCAGTTCGAGGAGCATGTGAAAGCCCTTGAGAAGCTTTACCCTGGCATCCCCAGCATCGGATGCATCGGAATGAGCTATGACACCAAAGTGGTGGAAAACGGTGTGGGCATCATCGCTTTTTCAGGAGGGGTCAGCGCTACGGCCAATGTGCTGGAGCAGGTATCCGTCATGCCGGTGAAGTATATAAACCGGCTGGAGGCGGACATCAGGAAGATAAACGGATCCAAGCAGGACACCGTATGCATCGATTTCTGCAGCGGAAACGATGCCTGCGTCCTGACTACGCTCTATACGTCATTGCGGGGCCGGGGCATCCAGCTTGTGGGAGGCACGGGGGACGGCGGAAAAGTGTCCGCCAACGGCAAGGTCTACGAGGATTCCGTGGCCTACGCCCTGGTGCGCAACCAGAACGGCCGGGTCAAGACTTATAAGGAGAATATCTACCACCAGATGGGCGATTACCGCTTCATCGCCTCCAATACGGACCGGGCCAATTACATCATCGGCTCCCTGAACGGGAACCCGGCCAAGCAGGTGTACCAGAGCATCCTGCATGTGACGGATCAGCAGATCCTGACCCAGACCTTCAAGAACCCCTTCGGCAAGCTCAACGGGGACGACACCTGTATCGTCTCCATCAAGGAAGTCAACGGGAATTCCCTGGCCTGCTTCCGGCAGGTGAACGACTCCGATGTGCTGATCCTCCTGGAGCTGGGAGATTATCCGGCCATCGTGGACAAGACCATAGCGGACATCTGCCGGGACTTCCCCAAGCGCTCCGCCGTCTTCTCCGTGAACTGCCTGTTCCGCTACAAACTGTTCACCGAGCAGCGCTACATGGCCACCTACCTGCAGGAGATGGCAAAGCTCGGCAGCCACGCGGGCCTGGTGGGCTATGGGGAGCATTACAACAATCAGTTCGTGAACCAGTCCATGACCTGCGTGGTATTTGAATGACCGTGAAAAGCCATCGGACACTTGACGGAATTGAAATCAGGAGGATACATAATGTTGTTTTCAAAGAAAGGACCTTCAAAGAACGGGCAGGTGCGCCACGATGAAAAAAGCCTCTATCCCGTGCTGCATGTGACGGACTGCCTGAAGGGCTATCAGAAGGATCTGGCCAAAAAGGAAGTGGAATCCCTGTTCGAGCTGAGCATGATCGGCAACTCCTTCAGCAGCGTATTGGCTGAGGCCGACCATTTCCAGGAACAGCTCCAGGACTTCGGACAGTCCTTCGCCAGCATCAATCAGGCCGCGGGGCAGTTCGATCAGGTGCGGACGGACATCACCCAGACCGTGTCGGAAGCCCAGGGCATGGTGGAGGAGCTGAAAGCCACTTCCGCGAAGGTGCAGCAGACCTACGCCGATATGGAGAATACCTTCGCCTATCTGCAGACAGCGGTGAAGAGCATCCAGCAGTGCATGGGCAAGATCGTGTCCATCGCGGACGAGACCAATATCCTGGCCATAAACGCCTCCATCGAGGCGGCCAGGGCCGGAGAACAGGGCAAGGGCTTCGCCGTGGTGGCGGAAAAGGTCCGGGAGCTGGCCAGGGAGATCAAGGAGCTCACCGATGATGTGGACACAGGCATCCACGATGTGGAATCGGGGGCGAACCAGCTCAACTCCAGCATCCTTGCATCCCAGTCGGCTCTGGACCAGGGCTTCGGCATCGTGAACGGCACCTCCGAATCCTTCCAGCAGATCAGCACCGTGGCGGAGGGCACCTCCTCCGTACAGGCAGAGATTTCCGGCGTCATAGGCGACTCCCAGAACGCGCTGCAGGTGCTCTGCCAGTTTTTCGACAGGATAAAGCTCCAGCACCAGGAGGTCATAAAGCATATCGGCCGGGCCAGCAATCTGGGCACCACCAAGAGCGCCATGTTCGAGGACATCGACAATATGCTCTCCCAGATTCCGCCCATCATCAGGGATACGGATACCAGAAGAGACTAGTACCCCAGTGCGTGAATCCTTGAGCAATCAGTACTCGCTGTCCACCCCAGTACTGCGTTGTCGTCAGTTCTGGTGCGGACATCAAGCACTGATTACTCGGGAATTCATGCCCCGGCGCACTAGAACACCCGTTCGAACCAGGGGCTGTGGGGAACTGACAGGATTCCCGACAGCCCCGTCTTCATCTGCGGAATCCGAAAGGAGGCGGCGCATGCATATCCTGATTATAGAAGACGACGAGGATTTCCGCCTGGAGCTGGCGGGTCTCCTGCGGGGTTCCCTCTACCGCGTCACGGCGCTGACCCGGTTCGACCATATCGCCGGACAGGTTTCCGCCGCCTCGCCGGACCTGATCCTGCTGGACCTGAACCTCCCGGGGCAGTCTGGCTTCGATGTGTGCGCCGAAATCCGCAGATCCTCGGATGTGCCCGTCATCTTCGTCACAGGGCGGGCGGATGCTTCGGACGAGGTCACGGCCCTGTTGCAGGGCGGGGACGACTACATCACCAAGCCCTTCCCGCC
>CAMQOJ010000590.1 GCA_947003375.1 uncultured Lachnospiraceae bacterium | reverse complement strand
GCTCCAACAATTCCAGCATAGTCGTTTTACCCATAAACCTAACCTCCTCCCAATAAACTTAAATACACCTAATGTCTTCTGTTAGCTAAGTATACCATATTTCCCCTTTTTATACTAGGCTATTTTGTCGGAAGACAATTTATATATTACACGGAACTCGGGGGCTTTTTGATTGTTCCACAGCGTTATCTTTTGCTAAACTTTTTTAGCAATCTCCCTATGCCTGGGCATTCTGCTATAAATCTGTAGCAGAATACTATGCCTTTGCTAAACATTTGTAGCAGAATCTTCAAGTGGTGTATGCCAACATACCACAATCTGGCATATGCCTGCGTGCCATGCTCCATATGTCCCAATCCCCTACATGAACTTCTCCAGCACCCCATTCAGCCCCTCTGGAAACCTGTCGCTGTATCCCGGCAGAATCTCGTCCGATAGCTCCGCCTTCTTCTGTAGGCCGCTTGGGAGGCTTTCCACCAACCTTTCAAACACCCCAGTAAGCGCAGCGCTCTGAGAAGCCAGCTCCTCCTGCAGGATCACTCGCATCTGCTCCATGCATGTGTCTGCCTCCGTATGTCCTAGCATACTCCCTGAACCCTCAAAGCGCCGCCGGAGGATGTCCTTTACATAGGCAGGCATGGACAGGCCGAGCCGCCCCTTCTCCGCCTCCAGCCTATTGTACAGCTCCATGTCCGGCACGCACTCAGGCTTGAACCGGAGCGTTATCACCCTGTCGTCTGCCATCTCATGCCTCCCCCTGGCTCCTCAGTATCTGCCGGGCCAGGTATTCATACCCTTTCGCGTTGGCATGGATGTCGCAGTCGTATGCGATGTTCGGCCTGCGCTCGGAGAAGTCCCTCACCGCCACAGCGCCGCCTCCCACATAGATGACCCTGCAGAAATCCAGGTCGTAGCCTCGTTCCCGTAGCTCCAGCTCCAGCATATGTACCTGCTCCCTGATGCCCTCTTTGATTAGGGTCACATATGCCCTGGGCAGGAGGGTCTCCTGCCTCAGTATGACCTTCAGTATCTCGTCCTCCGGGATGTCCTTCCCGTGCTGCACCTGTAAGTCCCTCTGTATCTGCCTCAGCCATTTCACCATGGCCCTCTCGACCGTCACTGACCTCCGCTCAACCGGGATGCCGTCCTCCAGGTAGACCGCGTCCGTCGTCTTGCTCCCGATGTCCACGATCAGGTAGCTGCCCTCCATGTTCCCCAGGCGCGGTGCCACCGCCGAATAGCACTGGGGGAACACGAAGACCCTGGCGATGTCCACTTCGTACCGTGTCCCCTCATATCCATACCTCAGTCCCGGCTTCTGGCTGTAGTATTCCAGGAGCCGCCCTTTCTCCCTCCCATAGTCCGAGAACGGCAGGCCTACCGCCAGGATGACCTCCGCTTTCCGGAGTCCTTCCATGGAAAGCTCCTTCGCCACCGCCGCCATGGTCAGCAGCCTCGCGTCCTCGTCCGAGACCTTGTCCTCCGTGATGGCGGCCCTCCCCTCGCCGACCTTGTAGAACTTCCTTCCATATTTCAGGGAATGCTCCCTGACTGACGGCTCCACCTTCCCCATCGCATGGATCCCGTTGCCGAACAGCGTCCGTGCCGTCTTTCCGAACTGGTAGCCGTTGTCGAACCCTATGATGCACTTCCCATCGTCCAATCTGACCATGATCCTGTGCCCTCCTCTCTTCAAGATATCCTCCCGAAACCTCTAAGCCTGCCCTGCCCCTTCATCCTAAAACCGTGCATCTGACCAGGCTGCTGCCATATGCCATTTCAAGGACATCCGGTATGCAGTCCGCTAAGCATCCATACTTCTCCCTCAGCATCTCTTCCAGCAGGACCATGCCACCGCCTGCATCCGGCATATCGGCATCCAGCATATACTGGTCGTAATAGATATAGTCCACATATCCTGCATCTGTATCTTCTTCGAGAAGATTGTCGCCGGTCCCTTCAGCGATCCGGACAATCTGGCGCGCCTCCGGGACATATAGGAAGAGGTCGCCGTACCCCTCCGGCTCCTTTCCGATACATGCCTTTGTCCAGGCGCTCCCTGCAGGGCTGTAGCCTGCGCAGGGCCCCGTGGCGTGGCCCCATTCCTTTTCACTGCAGCAGGGGCTGTGGCCCAGGGCGCCTCCGTTGGCATCTGGATGTCCTTCCCTGAGTCCCTGTGCCGCGCCGTCACACCCGGATGTTGCGGCTGTCAGGCATGTGTCCCTATGTCGGAACCCTTTCCGCATTGTCCCCAGCCTTTCTTCCATCGTCCCTCCTTCCTCCCATTGCGGCTTCAAGCCAAAAATTCACACATATAGCCGTCAAAGCTGCGGAAGTCCGGCCAGCCGTCCGGTCTTCCGCAGACCCGGTTCCAGAGCTCCACCATCGTGCTGTCATACGGCTCTGTGTCCGCCTCCCAGCCTGCATGGATGCAGGATGCCGTCCATAGCGCCCTTAACTGGCCCTGCAGATGGCTGTCATGGAAGCAGCCGTCCTTTCTGTCACCTTTCCGCTCTGCCGCCTCCAATGCCTCTCTTTGGATTTCCCCATCCAGCCGGTTCCCCTTTCGGCCAAGGATGCGCTGTGCCGCTGAACGCGGCCTCATCATGCTGCCGGATCATCCCGACCCGCTCGTCCACACGGTATGCTTCC
>CAMQOJ010000589.1 GCA_947003375.1 uncultured Lachnospiraceae bacterium | reverse complement strand
ACATTATATAAGGAGGCTTCCAATTTCATGGAATTAACAAAATTTGAAAAGGTCAGGGACGGAAAATATCTGAAGAACTATGAACTTACTTATCGGAATAAGGCTGGCAGGGAAAAGAAGTACGAAATGGTCAGCCGCCGGGAACTCGCCGGCATAGAGGACGTTGGCGGCAAGCCAAGCGGTGTGTCCATTGTAGCCACCTATGGGGACAGGATGCTCCTGCTCCATGAATTTCGAATGGGCGTCAACCGCACGATATACAACCTGTGCGCCGGAATGTTGGAGCCCGGCGAATCCATTGAGGAATGCGTCGCAAGGGAGCTCTATGAGGAAACCGGATTGAAAGTCAGGAAAATAAAAAAGATTCTGCCCCCGTCCTTTGCAGCCGTCGCCATTTCCGATACAACCACCTACATCGCCTTTGTGGAGGCCGAAGGCGATTTCGAGGACCACACTTCGGAAAACGAACAGATTGAAGCCAGATTCTATACCAAAGAAGAAATCAAACAGCTGCTGGAAACCGAAAGCTTCAGCTCGCGGGCACAGATGGCGGCTTATTTCTTTGCGGAGGGGTGATGGGGTGCTATATCCAACTATTCGCAAAAGGATAGTTTAACGAATAGTTGAGCTCGTTGCCCGCATGGGCAGGCTGTAGTCCGGGCGCTCAACTATTCGTTAAACTATGGACTATTGAAGGTGTGTTATTTTTCTGTGTGGATTAATTCATCTGAATCAAGGATTACTGTGAATGGTCCGTCATTGACCAGGGAGACATTCATGTGTGCGCCAAAGCTTCCGCTTTCCACTATCGGCATCTCCTGTCTGCATTTTTTCAGGATATATTCGTAGATTCTGTTTGCCGCGTCAGGAGGCGCAGCGTTCACGAAGGACGGTCTGTTGCCTTTCCGGCAATCCGCATAGAGGGTAAACTGGGAAATGATAAGAAGCTGTCCTCCCACGGATTTCAGATCCAGATTAGTCTTGTCGTTCTCATCGCTGAAAATCCGCAGCCCCAGCAGCTTCTTTACCATCTTATCCGCTATTTTCTCAGGGGAAGGCCCTTCCGCGTCAGCGGCGCTGGTGCCTGCGAACACGAGACAGCCCTGTGCGATTCTTCCGATGGCCTGATTGTCTACGGTCACATCGGCTTCTTTCACTCTCTGTACTAGAAATCTCATTTGTCTTTATCGTCACCTTTCGTCTTTTTATCCCGGGAACGCATTTCTCCCCTGTTGATGTGGAATCCATTGACCTGCCTGGCCGCTTTTCCTTCCGGAACCATGGGATGTATCCCCTTCTCGTCTATGTATTCCACAGATTCGTACTGGTTTGTATCTTTCGGCAGATGCTTCTTTTCCAACTTCGTATTGACGAAGGCCCTTACGGCCGCATAGATGACAGCGAAGATAGGCACTCCTACAATCATCCCGAATACGCCCAACAGGCCTCCGAAGAAGGTGATTGCAAAAATGACCCAAAATCCGGTCAGGCCGGTGGAATTGCCCAGTATCTTGGGGCCAAGGATATTGCCGTCAAACTGTTGGAGCGCCAGGGCGAACAATGCGAAATAGACGCAGTTCAGCGGATGCATGGGGTCTACTACGAAAATCAGGACAGTGCTGGGAATCGCTCCCAGAAACGGCCCGAAAAAAGGAATGATATTCGTACATCCGATAATCACGCTTATCAGCATGGCATAGGGCGTGCCCATGAGAGACGTACCAACGAAGCACAGGATGCCGATTATTATGGAATCCAGAACTTTTCCACTCAGGAAACCGATAAATGTCCTGTGGGTAAAGCGGAAATTCCGAATCACAATATTGGCTGTATCCTGTTCAAATAAAGCGTATGCCGACTTCTTTGCCTGGGCCGCGAAGCGCTCCTTGTTCGCAAGCACATAAATCGATATGATGAACCCGATGATGAAATCCCACAGGACGTCGATTACGCTGATTACGCTGAGGGAGACTGTCTTGATCAGCGAGGCGGTATTCGGGAGGATATTTTTGATCAAATCGTTGATCTGGTCTTCCATCTGGTCGAAAGTCTTCGTCACATAGCTGCCAATCTCCGGATTGTCCTCCAGGGTCTGCTCGATCCACGCCGTGACATTGGAGCTGTAGGAATCAAAGTTGTCGATGATGCCCTGCACACTGGGGATAATCTGCGAAATCAGCATGGAAACCAGCATATAGATCAACGCCACGAACAAGAAGGCCGTAATCAATATGCCGGTTCCCCTGACGAATAACCTGCGTCTTCTGCTTCTCTTTATGCTGCATTTATCCAGAAGCGGTATCAGGGCCCTGTTCTCTACAAAATTCAATACAGGAGTCAATAGATATGCCGTGGCCAGCCCAAACAGAACCGGTTTCAGGATATCGAGTATCCTGCCGATGCCCAGCTTGATGTTCGTGCTGTGGAAAATGAAATAATAAAAAGTGATTCCTCCTGCTATGACGGCAAAGGCTGTCAATCCCCATCGAATATATTTACTGTCTTTATTGAATTTCATACAGGTGCCCTTTCTTGTAAGCTTCCCCAAATGCAATCTGCCATGGAATGCCTTTTATCTGGAATGCATCTTCATATGAATGCTCTTCTTCATTGGAATACACTTCTTCCAATGGAATGCACTTCTTTCATTATAATACACTTAATT
>CAMQOJ010000588.1 GCA_947003375.1 uncultured Lachnospiraceae bacterium | reverse complement strand
GGGAAAGTACTTGGCTGGCGGTCTGCAGTCGGGTTGCACTGCAAATTTAACCGGTGCGCAGTATAAATAACAGAACAGGCACTGATCACAAATCACTAAAAAGCAAAGCGAAGGAGGTATCTGCTATGAAGAGAGAGAATTGGAACAGGGACTGGTATTTTACCACAGGAAGGGCCGACCTGGTGCAGGCCGGGAGACGGGTGCAGCTCCCCCATGACTACATGATCGAGAGCGATGTGACCAGAGAGGCTCCGGCGGCAGAGTCCATGGGGTACTTCACGGGAACGGCGGGGACTTATACGAAGTATTTCCATGTGCCCCGGGAGTGGCAGGGGGAGCGGGTCTGGCTCCATTTCGACGGGGTGATGATGAACGCGTCCGTATCCGTCAACGGAAGCCTGGTGAAGTGCCATCACTACGGCTACACGCCCTTCTCCGCGGATATCACGGACGCGCTGTATTTCGGCGATACGAACCGGGTGACGGTGGCGGTGAACCCCAGCATGCAGCCCAACTCCCGGTGGTACACGGGCGCGGGCATCTACCGCCGTGTGGAGCTGTCCCATGTGAAGCCCCTCCATGTGGAGCCGGAGGGGATCTTCGCCTATACGAAGCGGATCGACTACGGAACCGGAATAGGGGCCGGAAGCTGTGCCGGAACCGGTGCGGAGGCTGGGGAACCGGCGGGAAATTTGGGAAAACAGGGGAGGCCGGACCGGGCAGAGAGCGCCAGCGTCATGGTGGAGGTGACCCTGCGGAACCAGCTCGCCAGAGACCATCAGGTCAGGGTCAGGGCAGCATTGATCGAGGAGGGCCGGGAGGAAGAGGACGGACGGGACGGCTGTCCGGCAGGCGGCAGGGCGGCGAACCCAGAGGAGCGCCGGACAGGAGGGACGGCTGTGGACAGCCGGGAGGGACATGGCGGGAAAGACGACAGGACGACTGTAATAGAACGTGATACCGTCCTCCTGGTGAAAGCCGGCGGCACGGCAGTGGCCAGAATCCCCATGACCGTGCCCAGGCCCCTGACCTGGGACGCAGAGCATCCCAACCTGTACCGGGTGAGGGCACAGGTGGAGGACATGGGCGCCTTCGGCGTGGCCCTGGACGGGGAGGCCGCCCTGGAGGGCGTCTGCGATGAGGCGGAGACGCTTTTCGGCATCCGCACCGTCACGGCGGACGCGGTACACGGGCTGCGGGTCAACGGCAGGACGGTGAAGCTGAAAGGCGGCTGCATCCATCACGACAATGGGCTGCTGGGGGCGGTGTCCCTGCGGGACAGCGAATACAGGAAGCTGGGGCTGCTGAAGGAGGCGGGCTTCAACGCGGTGCGCCTGGCCCACAATCCCGGGTCCGGGGAGCTGCTGGAGGCATGCGACCGCCTGGGGCTCTATGTGTTCGATGAGGCCTTCGACGCCTGGGGGCACAGCAAGCGGCCGGGCGACTACAGCCAGTTCTTCCACCGGGACTGGAAGGAGGACATGGAAAGCTTTATCCTGCGGGATCGCAACCATCCCTGTATCCTGATCTGGTCTACGGGCAATGAGGTGGAAGAGCGGGGCGGCATGGGAAACGGATACACCCTTGCCGAGGAGCTGGCAGCCTATGTGCGCAGCCTGGATTCCACCAGGCTGGTGTCCAATGGGCTCTGCTCCATGTGGTCGGGGCTGGACGATGCCAGCGTCCTGGAGCAGATGGCGGCAAAGCGGCAGGGAAATGCCCAGAACGAGGATTCCGGGGAGATGGACGGCGCCTGGGAGGATCGGACGGAGAGCTTCTGCAACTGTCTGGACGTGGTGGGCTACAACTATATGGACAGCCACTACGAATACGCGGGGCAGCGCTATCCGGAGCGCGTCATCCTGGGCACGGAGAGCTTCCCCAACCAGTTCGACAAGGTGTGGGAGCTGGTGGAGCGCCTTCCCTATGTCATCGGCGATTTTACTTGGACGGCAGTGGACTATATCGGCGAGGCGGGCATCGGCAAGAGCAAATTTTTTGAACAGGGGGATCCGGAGCTTGCGAAAGGCCCCTGGGCAATATCCTCCCATGTGTCCGAGTACCCCTGGCGCCTGGCAAATGACGCGGACATCACCATCGGCGGAAGGCTGACTCCCCAGGGGGTCTACCGGAAAATCGTGTGGGGCAGCAGCCAGACCGGCCTCTATGTCCAGCATCCCAGGTATCACGGGATGGAAGAGGTGGTCAGCAACTGGGGCTGGAATCAGATGACGGACTGCTGGAACTATGAGGGATATGCAGGTAGGCCGGTGAAGGTCTACGTCTACTCTGCGGCGAAGGAGGTGGAGCTTTTCCTGAACGGCAAGAGCCTGGGCAGGGCCGCGGCGGGAAAGGAGAACCGGTTCTGCGCGGTGTTCGAGACGGTCTACGAGCCCGGCGTGCTGAGAGCCGTGAGCCTGGACGGAGACCGGGAGGTGTCCGGAGCGGAGATTGCCACCACGGGAGCGCCTGCGTCCATCCGGCTGACGGCGGATAAGACACGGCTTAAGGCTGACGGAGAAGGACTTTCCTATGTGGCGGTGGAAATCCTGGATGAAGATGGAAATGTGGTGGAAAGCTGGAACTCAGAAAATAAGCCGCATTATATGGAAATGCTGCCAATCGGCAGATACACGCTTCATGAGGAAACCGCGCCGAACGGCTATCTGAT
>CAMQOJ010000587.1 GCA_947003375.1 uncultured Lachnospiraceae bacterium | reverse complement strand
ACAATAATGCTGTCAACACCGTAAATGATCGATACCCTTCCTTAGTATTTGCATTATATGATGTTGTTTATTACATCGGAAAAGGAGGGCTAGAATTAAGATATTGCGCTGATCCAACCTGCAAAAAACCATTCATTGCGCGTGCAACCCACAAAAAAATGTATTGTGATTCCGATTGTGCACATAGAACAGCAAATCGAAATAGTATGCGCAGACATCGTAGCGAAAAGAAAAAACAAGCCACTCCAGAAGCGGCAAGCTCGAATTAAAAGTAAAATTTATTTTACCTCAAATGCGTTTCATCAGCGAAATTTCATCCTCAGGGAACCAGATATGAATAAGCGTGGCCGCTTCCTACAGTCAGACACATAAGTATTTATATAAACGACATCCTTCCTCATACTTGATTGTTTAAAGGGTGGTTCCATAAGACTTTCTAAGCTGCAAAGGGATTGCAAGATAATGCATCGCTCCTTTGCAGCTTTTTCTTACTGTTTTTATATATCACGCAATCCCCAATCTACCCTGCCCCCTTCGATTACACCGCTACTTCGTCCATTCCGCAACAAATTTGCACCAAAACGTTATGTCCTTGCCAAATATTTGTAGCTAAATCTTCAAGTGGCGTATGCCAGCATACCACAACACGGCATATATCTGCGTGCAATCCCCCATATCTCCTAATCCCCTACATGAACTTCTCCAGCACACCGTTCAGCCCTTCCGGGAACCTGTCGCTATATCCCGGCAGGGCCTCGCCTGATGGCTTCCTTTCCTTCTGTAGTCCGCCCGGGAGGCTTTCCGCCATCCTTTCAATCATCCCGGCAAGCGCGGCGCTTTGGGATGCCAGCTCCTCATGCACAATCCCGCGCACCTGCTCCATGCATATGCCTGCCTCCGCATGTTCACACACCTTCCCCGAATCCTCAAAGTGCCGCCGGAGGATGCCCTTCACATAGACAGGCATGGACAAGCCGATCCTCCTCTTCTCCGCCTCCAGCCTACTGTACAGCTCCATGTCCGGCACGCACTCAGGCTTGAACCGGAGCGTCACCACCCTTTCGTCCGCCATCTCATACCGCCCCCTGGCTCCTCAGTATCTGTAGAGCCAGGTATTCATACCCTATCGCGTTGGCATGGATGTCACAGTCATATGCGATATTTTGTTTACGCTCGGAGAAGTTCCTTACCGCCACAGCGCCGCCTCCCACATAGATGACCCTGCAGAAGTCAAGGTCGTAGCCCCGCTCCCTCAGCTCCAACTCCAGCATATGTACCTGCTCCCTGATGCCTTCTTTGATGAGGGTCACATATGCCTTGGGCAGGAGGCTCTCCTGCCTCAGAATGACCTTCAGTATCTCTTCCTCCGGGACGTCCTTCCCATGCTGCACCTGTAGGTCCCTCTGTATCTGCCGCAGCCATTTCACCATGGCCCTTTCGACCGTCACGGACCTCCGCTCAATCGGGATTCCGTCCTCCAGGTAGACCACGTCTGTCGTCTTGCTCCCGATGTCCACAATCAGGTAGCTGCCCTCCATGTTCCCCAGGCGCGGCGCCACTGCCGAATAGCATTGGGGGAACACAAAGACCCTGCAGATGTCCACGTCATACCGTGTCCCCTCATATTCATACCTCAGCCCCGGCTTCTGGCTGTAGTATTCCAGGAGCCGCCCTTTCTCCCTCCCATAGTCCGAGAACGGCAGGCCTACCGCCAGGATGACCTCCGCTTTCCGGAGTCCTTCCATGGAAAGCTCCTTCGCCACCGCCGCCATGGTCAGCAGCCTCGCGTCCTCGTCCGAGACCTTGTCCTCCGTGATGGCGGCCCTCCCCTCGCCGACCTTGTAGAACTTCCTTCCATATTTCAGGGAATGCTCCCTGACTGACGGCTCCACCTTCCCCATCGCATGGATCCCGTTGCCGAACAGCGTCCGTGCCGTCTTTCCGAACTGGTAGCCGTTGTCGAACCCTATGATGCACTTCCCATCGTCCAATCTGACCATGATCCTGTGCCCTCCTCTCTTCAAGATATCCTCCCGAAACCTCTAAGCCTGCCCTGCCCCTTCATCCTAAAACCGTGCATCTGACCAGGCTGCTGCCATATGCCATTTCAAGGACATCCGGTATGCAGTCCGCTAAGCATCCATACTTCTCCCTCAGCATCTCTTCCAGCAGGACCATGCCACCGCCTGCATCCGGCATATCGGCATCCAGCATATACTGGTCGTAATAGATATAGTCCACATATCCCGCATTTGCATCTTCTTCAAGGAGATTGTCGCCGGTCCCTTCCGCGATCCGGACGATCTGGCGCGCCTCTGGGACATATAGGAAAAGGTCGCCGTACCCTTCCGGCCCCTTTCCAGAGCATGCCTCTGTCCAGGCGCCCTCTGCAGGGCTGTAGCCTATGCGGAACCTCGTGGCCTGTTCCCATTCCTTTTCACTGCAGCATGGACTGTAGCCAAAGGTACAGCGGCTGGCATCCAGATGTCCTTCCCTGAATCCCTGGGCTGCACTGTCACGCCCGTCCCTATGCCGAAGGCCTTTCCCCATTCTCCCCGACCTTTCTTCCATCGTCCCTCCTTCTCCCATTGCGGGCCGGCCTTGAAACCGCACATCGCGGCTTCAAGCCAAAAATTCACACATATAGCCGTCAAATCTGCCCAAGTCCGGCCAGC
>CAMQOJ010000586.1 GCA_947003375.1 uncultured Lachnospiraceae bacterium | reverse complement strand
AAGCATGTAAGGCGAACTTTTTTATTATGTTTTACATCTTAAAACAAAATCAGTTATAATGCAAGCCTAATTTTGTTTTTCTCAATATTTGGTGATTCTGACATTTTTAGTGGATTTTCGCATGATTTCCTATGTGTTTTGCTGAATATTTCTGTCTGAAGGGGCCTCCTGTATCGTTTTAAGAAGCTTTTCTGCTTTTGAAATCAGAAGTTTTTGGATTATTCAGAACAAAAAAGTTCGCCTTACATGCTTATAAGGCGAACTTTTTTATTCCCATACGAACGCGTCATCTCTAGCCTCGCTCATCCCCCGCGTTACCCGAAATCCCTTTCTTCCTCAAAACCACGAGCAGCACCGCCGTAGCCCCCGCCACCAAAAGCACCAGCCCGGCCGCCAGCGCCATCACGCCATAGTCCGGCTTCGGCACGATGCGGCCTGCGCTTTCCTGCTTCGAATCCGTCCTCTCCGCGCTTTCCCTCTTCTGCCCCGCCGTTTCCGCCGCCTCCGCATCCACGTCCTCCCCTGTCAGTTGGCCAATCTGCGGCGCGCCGTCCGGATAAAGCTGTTCAAATTCAGCGCTGGACGCATCGATGCAGATCCAGGTATCCTTCCGGCCGAAATAGTACCCCACATGGCCCCAGCGGTTCCCGACTCCGTCCACGTACACACCGGTGTATTCCGGCAGATAATCCTCCGTATCATCTACGCTCAGGACTTCACATTCCTTCGAGCCAGGATATTTCCAGAACCGGATGGTTCCCTCCAGGTTTTCCGCATCCAGCTCGCCTCCCTGCTCTGTGATTTCTTCGCTGAATTCCTTCTGGAAGGAGATGCTGTCATAAATCAGCTCCATGTACTCCATGGGCATCCAGCCTACCGTGCCCCTATAGTCGTCGTACACGCCCCAGAGGATGCCCCGGCTGTCCTCATAGGTGTACATGATGGATGCCCTGTAGCCGTTCTCCCATGTGGCCACCACCTCCGGCAGCTCCGGGCTCTTGTACAGGTAGACCTTTCCGTCCGGTCCGTTGGCGGTAAACGCCCTCCCCACATGGACGCATTCCTCCGCATGCTCCTCATAAAAGGAATCCATGGGCTCGACAATCACATCCGCCCCCGCCGAAAAAGAGCATGCCAGCCAAACACATACCGCCGCCAGCCAATAAGCCACTGTTTTCCTCATAACTCCTCCTGTTCCGTCCCGTTTTACCGGGAATCCACTGTCTATGATTTTTCACGCTCCACGGAACACGCGTCTTGTCTCCATTTGCCGAAAATCCTCTGTCTATAATTTTTCACGCCGTCCAAAACGCGTGTCCCGGCTCCGTTTGCCGAAAATACACTGTCTATGGTTTTTCGCTCCCCGCCACCCGGGCAAGCCGCTTTCATTTTCCGCCAGCTCTCTGCCGCTAACCTACCACGCCCGGCTGAGCCGCAGGGCTATGGTCACCGCCAGGTCAATCCATCCCCCACAGACGATTCCAATCGTCAAGGAGCACAGATTTGCCGTCACGGAAAGCAGCACGGGCCTTCCCGTCTGCCAGCCGGGCTTCTCCATGAAACTGCGGTAAATCCAAGCCTCCACCGCTACCACCGCCAGCTCCACCAGCATCTGAACCGGAATCGTCAGAAAAAGCGGCAGATACATCCTGCCCAGCCAGCAAAGCAGCACGGCCGGCGGATTGGTCAGCAGGTTCACCAGCACCACCAGAAGGGCCAGATGCCGCCTACTGCCCAGAACCGGCCAAATCTCCCCGCCAGCGCTGACAGGAAGGGCCGACCTGATTTGCCCGTCTGTGCCGGCGGCAATTCCCCCCGTTCGCCTGCCTTGCCTCCCTTCATTCGAAGTCGATATCGTCTTCTTTTTCTTCCCCAGACTTCTCTTCCCCAGACGCTTCACGCCAAGCCGCAGAATAAACGCCACAGGCAGCTCCACCACAATTGTCAGCGCCAGGGAAATGCCGAACAGTTTCGCCAGATAAATTTCCATCAGCCTTTCCTCCCTCCGTAACCCTCGATACCTTTAAGGCCGATTTCCCCTCTCTCCGCCGCCCGCCCCGCCGTCAGCAGAAGCATGGACAACACACTGCCTGCACAGCCCAGCACAGGGCCGTCCACTGCCGCAGCCACCCCGAAATATGTAGGCAGGAAGCCCAGGAACAGGGCAAATGTCAGCAGCCCAAAGGCAAATCCCGGCATCCGGGGCATGCTGCGCGCCAGCCAGTACAGGGTAATGGGCATGGTCATATTGAACAGGAACAGCGCGGCCAGACCGGGCAGCATGGCAGCGGAGCACAGATAGCAGATTCCGGCCAGCTCCAGCGACACTGCCGTAGTCATCCGCGGCCCATACCGGGCAGCCGCAAAGCCTCCGGCCGCCTTTCCGCCCACCACCATAAGCACCGCCAGAAGCCCTGCCCGGAATCCGGTTTTCCACGGAAACGCCACCGCCATCCCCACATAGGAGCGCAGCATGACTACAAGAATGCAGCAAACAGCGGCTATAGCGATGTTCCGGCTGCCTTGCCCTGCATTCCTGGCAGCCTGCTTTTCGGTTTTCTGCGGACTGCTTTTTGAATACGGAACCTCTGCCCTCCAATCCGCCTCCGTCCTGCGCCCCCGCACACCGGATTCCGGGATTCTCTCCGCCCCTCCTTCCCCGCCAGACACATCAAAGCG
>CAMQOJ010000585.1 GCA_947003375.1 uncultured Lachnospiraceae bacterium | reverse complement strand
CTGCCCCCTGGACAGTCCCCTGCCTTCCGCCTCCAGATGCCCCAGACTCTGCTCCAGCCCCTTCCCCTCCCGGATAAGCTGCGCCCCGCCTGCCTGCTCCAGGGCCTCTTTGATTCGCCCGTCCTGGGAAAGCGCCGGGATGTTCCCCAGGGCCACATTTTCCCGCAGGGTCAGCTCATACTCCTGAAAATCCTGGAACACCACGGACAGGCACTTCCTCCGCAGAGGCTCGGACAGATTCCTCACATCCACACCTCCCATGAGCACCCGCCCCGCGTCCGGCTCATACAGGCCGCAGAGCAGCTTTACCAGAGTGGACTTCCCGGCCCCGTTCTCCCCGGCGAAGGCCACCCGCTCTCCCGCCTTGATGCGGAACGTCACATTCTTCAGCACCTGCCTGTCCGTGCCCGGATAGGTGAAGCTCACGTTCTCGAAAGCGATGTCCCCATGGGCCAGCGCGTTTACATCGCGCCTGTCCCCGCGCTGGGGCAGCTTCAGGAACTCTCTGTAATACGCCACGTCCAGGGCGCTCCGGAAAGTGTCCGACACCGTCCAGGCGGCGTTGAGCATCTGCCCCGTAATAGAGTGCAGGGAGCCCGCCACTGCCGCGAACTGCCCCACCGTGACCCTTCCCTGCAGGAACAGATGCGATAAGGTGATGACGATAAAGATGAAATAGGTGATGTTCAGGAGCCTGCTGCCGCCCTCCAGGGCCAGCACCCTGCCCCCTGCCTTTCTGGTCTCCGCCTCCACGCCCCCGGCAAAGCGCCGCCATTTCTCCGCCATCAGCTCCTGGCTTCCGAATACCTTCATCTCGTACATGGCGTCCGGATCCTGCATCAGGCGCTTCAGATCCTCCAGGCCGCGCTCCGAGACAGTGGTATCCCGTATCAGGGCATGGAGCCGCCTGGTGGCCTCGAAGTTCAGGGCCAGCATGGGAACTGCCAGCAGAAAGATGCCCGCCCCGATCCAGGGTGACACCGAGGCATAGACCCCCAGCATCATGAAAATGGACAGAAGCGTCTGCATCGTGCGCACGCTTCCGCCAAAGCAGCTCTTCACGTTCTCCCAGGGTTCCCCGCCGATCCGCTGGAGGATGCCCTGCACCTCCTGTGACTCGAAAGCGGCGTACTCCAGCCTGTCCAGCTTCTCCATGATGTCCGGCCCCATTTTCCCGATCAGCCGGATCTCCAGGGCTTTGTCCTCATATCCCTGGAGCCGCTCCATGACGAACCACACAAGCAATGTGGCCACCAAAGCGCTGCCTGTGGCGATGAGCCTCTCCGCCCCCTGTCCCGTGGCCCCGAAATACACGCCGCCGTCCACCAGCCTCTGCACCAGTACCACCCTGAGCCCGCCGAAGAGCCCCGGTATCAGGCATACCAGAATGTACAGAAAAGCGTTCCATGGCGCGTACCTTACCGCCAGCCCCAGGGCCAGGGCGCAGTTCCTTATTATCTTCATGATGTTCCCTCCTAGGAATTTCAGTCAAGAACATTATAGCATCTTGTCGGGCCTCCGGAGCTTTCCTGTCACTTTTTGCAGGCTTTCCGTCACTTTCTGCACACTGACAGATATTTACAGGAAAATAGATACCAAAATAGCGAGGCCGGAATTTATCCGCCCCGCCGCAGCGCAGATTCCCAACAAAAAACATATCATCTGCCGGCATCCTGCAGCCGCACCACCACCCGGAACTCCCCCTCGCTGTAGTCCGTCGCCAGCAGCCCGCCGTATCTGTGGGCCAGGCGCTCCGCGCTGCGCAGTCCCAGGCCGTGCCCTACGCCGTTGTCCCGGCCTCGCTTTTCAGAGACGTAGCTTATCCCTTCCCGGCGAGGTTCCCCGGAGGTGTTCACTACCGTAATATAGTAGAATTCCTCCTCCCGCCGCATGCGCAACCCAATCCGCCCCTGTCCGTCCAACCGGGCGCAGGCCTCCAGGGCATTGTCCAGGAGGTTCCCCAGAATCACACAGAAATCCACCGCCTCTATCCCTGTCTGCGACAGCTGGCAAAGCTGCAGGGACAGCTCCGTGCCCTGCCTCCCCGCAAGATAGAGCTTATCTCCCAGCAAAGCGTCCACCGGGGCGCAGCCCGTCCTGGCAGGAATCATCCGCCGCTCCACATCCCTCCGAAAGCTTTCCAGGTAGTCTGCAAGCTCCCCGAAACGATCCTCCTGGGCCAGGATTTCCAGCACCTTGATATGGTTCTTCAAATCATGCCACAGCTCCCTGGTGCGCTGGTACTGCTCCTCCACGTTCCTCAGATATTCCATCTGCCGGGCCCGGGCAGCATTCCCGGCAGAATCCCCAGGCATTCCCCTATCGCCTTTCTCGCCCCGGCCCTGCATTGGTGGCTCCATGGCATTCCTGCCATAACCTCCTGTAGGAATTCCTGTGGCGCTTCCGCCATAGCCCTCCGGCAGCCCCATGACGCTTCCGCTCCATCCCTGCGCCCAGGACTCCATTGCGTCTGCACCAGCCTCTCCACATAGCTCCGCCAGATTCCGCATCCTCCGCCGTCTCCCCAGATACCCATAGCAGAAAAACAAAAGGAGCACCCATGCCTGCGCGCCGAACGCCCTGACCAAATCCTGCTCCCGCCACCCCAGCAGCGTCAGCCCCAAGAGCAGCAGCATCCCAAGGATGCCCTGTCCCTCTTCCAGCAGGGCGTCCCTCCGGCCCTGCTGGAAGAGGGAC
>CAMQOJ010000584.1 GCA_947003375.1 uncultured Lachnospiraceae bacterium | reverse complement strand
GATCCTCATCTGTCTCGTGGGCTCGGAGATGTGTATAAGAGACAGATATAACCTTATATAACTTCGTGTCAACCCAAATCCATAAGAAAACCGGGAACCTGTCTCCAGATTCCCGGCCTGTGGCTCACCATATGCTTCAGCCTACCTTCTCCCTGACAAGAAAAGGCTCTATCCCTTCCAGGATCGCTCTGTCGTCAGAATCCCATATCAGGCGCTGTGGCTGCGCCAAATCAAGGGCGAATACGCCCAGAATCGATTTCGCGTCCACGATACGGCGGCCGGAGCCCAACTCGAAATTGGCGTCTGCCATACTGACTGTATTCACGAAATCCCTCACCTGATCCACATCCTCGAACTTAACAACTGCCTGCTGCATAATCCGTACCTTTCCTCGCCTTTCTCCGGAGCGTCCCTCCGATTATTTCTTTTCTGAGGAAAAATAATATATCAGGTTCTTCTTTTTGTAAATTGTCGTTTTCCATAATCTTTTCAGATTATTTTGTCTATTTTCATGGATCCGTTTCCACCGTTTATGCAGACTGCCCAGCAGGCATTGTCCATTGAAATCCCGTGTATGTCACTATGAGATAAAGTAAAGTCTACGGACGATGCGAGGCCCCGGCCGGAGCCTCAAAGCGGCTTCCTGGCAGGAATCCGGAGCCGCTTCCCGGAAACGCAACCTGCCCCAGATTCTCACCCCAACGTATCCCGGTACACCCGCAGCACGTTTCCATAGAAAATCCTGTCCAACTGATCCTGGGTAAATCCGGCCCTGTGAAGGGCCTCCCAGAGCCTCTCCATGCCCTGGGCCCCGGGGAGCTGCGCGTGGGTGGGGATGCCGTCGAAATCGCTGCCCAGCCCCAGCACCTCCAGACCGCCCACTTTGGCGATGTGCTCCGCATGGCGCACCACGGCCGCGATGGTGCCGGGATTCTCCTCTCCCACCGGCTTCTCCTCCAGGAAGTCCGGGCAGAAGTTCAGCCCCATGACACCTCCCCTGTCCGCCAGCTTCCTGATCATATCGTCCGTCAGGTTCCGCACATTGGGGCATACCGCCCGGGCGTTGGAGTGGCTGGCCACGAAAGGCTTCCTCGTCGTCTCCAGCACGTCCAGGAAGCCCGCGTCGGACAGGTGGGACACATCGGGGATGATGCCCAGGCGCTCCATCTCCTCCACGAACTCCCTGCCTCTGGGGGTGAGGCCTCCCGTCACATTGGGGGTGTGCATGCAGGCGTCCCGGGCGGCCTGCACCGCCAGGCGCTGCTGCTCCCACCCTTCCGTTCCCGGCGTGCATTTGCGCAGCCTCTCCCCGGCCTCCTCCAGCTTCTCCCGCAGGGAAGGGGCGAAATTGGGATGTCCGATCTCATTGTCGAAATTCCATGTAAGAGTTATCATCCGGACGCCCATGCGGTAGAGCTCGCCCAGCTTTTCCGGCTCTCCTTTGCACACGCCGCCCTCCTCCACGGTGAGCAGGGAGGAAATCTTGCCGGAGGCCTCATTGCGCCCGATGTCCTCATAGCGCAGCACCGGGGCCAGGATGTCCCGGTTGCTCTCCAGCTCCTCCAGATAGTATCGGTACATGGCGCACACCGCCTCCCAGGGATCCCCGCAGCTGCCCAGGGGGATGAACATGGCAAAGTTCTGCAGCAGGTAATGGCTCTCCCGCAGCCGCTCCAAGTCGATGTGGCCGCTGTTGCGCCGCAGGGACTGGGGCTTTCCCCCTTCCTTCAGATGAAACAGCCCGCCGATGGTATCGCAGTGCATGTCTATGACTTTCATACTGACCTCCATTCCGCCGTCTTCTCCAACGGCCCAATCATAATCGGCTGGCCCATGCCGTGTCCTTTACGGCTGCGCCACGCTCCCGATATTGTTACAGCCCAGTCGGAGACTGAGCTGCAGCTTTAACGATATCCTTTTCTCATTTCGCCTGGAGCTTATCTTCCCTGATTGCGAAATCCGCCCCGGTATCGGCAAAGACAGTCCGGTTCTTCCCCGGCCTATCTTCCCCTCACTGCGAAGTCCACGCCCGTATCGCTGGGCTTGTCGTCATCGAACTTGTAATCCTTTCCGGGAAGCACCGCGTTCAGGACGATGCCCGTCAGAGCGCCCACGGCGATGCCGGAGAAGCTGATGTTCAGATCACCGATGGCAAAGCCCACGGAGCCCGCCGCGCTGTAGTTGATGCCGATGGACAGCACCAGAATCAATGCCGCGATGATGACATTGCGGGTCTTGGAGAAGTCCACCTGGGTCTCCACGATGTTGCGCACGCCCACCGCCGAAATCATGCCGTACAGCACCAGCGACACGCCGCCGCAGGTGGCGGTGGGCATGCAGCCGATGATCGCGGCGAACTTGGGCGAGAAGGAGAACAGGATCGCGAACACCGCCGCCATCCGTACTACAAGCGGGTCGTACACCTTCGTCAGCGCCAGCACGCCTGTATTCTCACCGTATGTGGTATTGGCCGGCGCCCCGAAGAGCGCGGCCATGATCGTGGCCAGGCCGTCCCCCAGAAGCGTCCGGTGGAGCCCCGGCTCCTTGATGAAGTTCTTTCCCACAGTAGAGGATATGGCGGAGACATCGCCGATATGCTCCACAATCGTGGCCAGCGCGATGGGCATGATCGTAATCACGGCAGGGATCAGCAGGGACGCGTCGCCCTAGGACAGCGCCCAGAAGGCCGTCTGGTTCCAGTGGATGGGAAGCCC
>CAMQOJ010000583.1 GCA_947003375.1 uncultured Lachnospiraceae bacterium | reverse complement strand
GGGGATCTCCCAAGAGGCCGTGCTGCTGGAGGTCAACCGGCTGCGGGGGCGAAAGCGGGGCCAGGAGAAGCGGGCCCTGCAGAAGGAGGCCCTCAACGTCCGGGCGCTTCACCAGCCCAGGGCGCAGGCCCTCCGCTATACCGACGAGCCCTCCGCCGCGGCGGAGGAGGGCGTGGTGCATCTGCTGCTGGCGGACCCCTCCCTGGCCCGGCGGTGCGGCGGCCTGCGGGAGGAGGACTTCAGCGCCCCCTGGCTGGGCAAGGTGTACCGGCTGCTGCTGGAGGCCCAACGGGAGGGGCGGACCGCCACCCTGGACAGTCTCTCCGGCAGCTGTGCGCCGGAGGAGATCGGCCGCCTGGCGGATGTGATCGAAGCGGACGTGAAGACGCTGAAGGATATCCTGAAAGGCATGGAGGAGCGCTATGCCAGGGAAGACAGGGGCATCACGCTGGTGCGGTTCGAGGATTCCGTCCAGCTGTGCACCAAGGAGGACATGTACGAATATCTGGTGAAGATCGCCAAGGTGCCGAAGAAGATGAGCCTCACCGATACGGTGCTGGAGACCCTCTCCATCATCGCCTACAAGCAGCCCGTGACCAGGGCGGAGATAGAGCGGGTCAGGGGCGTCAACTGCGACCATGCCATCAACAAGCTGCTGGAATACGACCTGATCGCGGAGCTGGGGAGGCTGGACGCGCCGGGCAGGCCCCTGCTCTTCGGCACCACGGAGCAGTTCCTGCGCTGCTTTGGCGTGGGGAAGCTGGATGAGCTGCCGGAGCTGAACCCTGTCCAGATAGAAGAGTTCAAGCAGCAGGCCGAGGCCGAGGTGCAGCTGCAGCTGGATGTCTGAGATTGGGACATGCCCCCAAACATAAAACGGAATCAAAGCCTCATATATTATTAAAAATCCCATTGGAAGTATGACCATGAAAATGCGGATGAAGAAAATAATAGGAGGCTTTTTCTGCGCCTGCTGCCTGCTGCTCTCAGACATGGGCCTCAGGGCGGACGCGGCGGAGGGCGCCCCCGGGGAGCTGTACGCCACCGCCGCGGTCCTGATGGACGCGGATTCCGGGCGGGTGCTCTACGGCAAGAACGAGGAGGCCGTCATGGCCATGGCCAGCACCACGAAGATTATGACCTGCATCATGGTCCTGGAGAACGCCTCCCCCGACGAGACCCTCACCGTGTCCGCTTATGCCGCCAGCATGCCGAAGGTCAAGCTGTACATACAAAAGGGGGAGCAGTACACTGTCCGCGACCTGCTGCACTCCCTGATGCTGGAATCCCATAATGACACGGCGGTGGCCCTGGCCGAATACATAGGCAAGCGGCATCTGCCGGAGCAGCTTCGGGATAAGGATACCGCCGAATATACAGCGGAGGAGAGCAAGGCGGCCGTGGCGGCCTTCGCGGCCCTGATGAACAGGAAGGCGGCGGAGCTGGGCTGTGAGGACACCTGGTTCATCACGCCCAACGGCCTGGATGCCACCGAGACGCTTAGGCTTGCGGATGGCAGCACGGTGCAGAAGGAGCACTGCACCACGGCCAGGGAGCTGGCCAGGATATTGGCATACTGCATCAGGCAGTCGCCCAAGAACCAGGAATTCCTGGACATCACAAGGGCCCCGAGCTACGGCTTTTCCGCCAATGGGCGTAGCTTCTCCTGCACCAACCATAATGCCTTCCTCACCATGATGGACGGGGCCCTCACCGGGAAGACCGGTTTCACCAACAAGGCCGGATACTGCTATGTGGGCGCGCTGGAGCGGGACGGCAGGACATTCGTGGTGGCGCTCCTTGCCTGCGGCTGGCCCAACAACAAGGGCTATAAATGGACCGACACCCGCAGACTCATGGAGTACGGCATCGACAATTATTTCTACAGAAGCTTCTCCGACCCGAACATTGCCTTTGACGAAAGCAGGCTGAGTCCCATTCCCGTGGAGAACGGCCAGACGGATTTCCTTGAAGGGACTGCCTACACGGATGTAGTGATTTCCGGAAGGACAGAAGGCCCCAACGGCGGCCCTGGCCAGGGCGGGGACGAAACGGCAGTGGAAGAGGACGGCAGGGGGCTGGAGGGGCTGCTCCTGCGGCCGGACGAGGAAATCCAGGTCAGATACAGCATGAAGAGCATGCTGACAGCCCCCGTAGAGCCCGGCACCGTGGTGGGGAGCGTGGAATATATCGTGGACGGCGTCCTGTATAAGCGGGAGAGCATCGTCACCGAGGACCAGGTGGAGGCCATCGACCTTAGATGGTGCGCGGAACAGATCTGGCGGCGCTTCCTGTGGGCGGGATGACTGCCGCGAAAAAGCTGCCGCCGGCGATGTCCTCAGTCCTTACGCGCGGCGTTACAGCTGCGGAAATTCGTGGGCGTCTGCCCCGTATATTTTTTGAACACCTTATAGAAATACCGGGGATCCTCATATCCCACAAGGGAGGAAATCTCCGAGGCCGGGATATCCGTGCCCTTCAGCAGATCACTGGCGGCCTCCATGCGTATCCTGGTGAGGTAGTCCAGCGGCGAGATCCCCTCCTTCTTTTTGAACAGGGTGGAGAAGTACCTGGGGTTGAGGTGGAAATACCCCGCAAGCATCTCCATGGAAACGGGCTCCCTGTAATGTTCCATGAGGAAGGCCTTGGCCTGCTCCGCCACAGGCAGGGAATGGTCGGAGAGCTTTGTCCGGCGGGGGCGGGGGATCCCTGCTTTG
>CAMQOJ010000582.1 GCA_947003375.1 uncultured Lachnospiraceae bacterium | reverse complement strand
GTGCGCCGTGGAAGCCATCTCCAAGATGAGCAAGAAGGTAAACGGCAAGGAGCATATCGCCAGGGTCGCAGCCATCTCCGCAGGGGATGACGAAGTGGGACAGCTGGTAGCGGATGCCATGGAGAAGGTCAGCGGGGACGGTGTCATCACCATCGAGGAGTCCAAGACCATGCAGACCGAGCTTGACCTGGTGGAAGGCATGCAGTTCGACAGAGGCTATATCTCCGCTTATATGGCTACGGATATGGACAAGATGGAAGCCACTCTGGAGAATCCCTGCATCCTTATCACGGACAAGAAAATCTCCAATATCCAGGAGATTCTGCCCGTTCTGGAGCAGATTGTACAGTCCGGCGCCAAGCTCCTGATTATCGCCGAGGACGTGGAGGGCGAGGCCCTGACCACATTGATTGTGAACAAGCTGCGCGGCACCTTCAACGTAGTGGCAGTGAAGGCTCCCGGCTACGGCGACAGGAGGAAGGATATGCTGCAGGATATCGCCATCCTCACCGGCGGTACTGTCATCAGCTCCGACTTGGGCTATGAGCTCAAGGATACCACCATGGATATGCTGGGCCATGCCAAGTCCGTGAAGGTTCAGAAGGAGAACACCGTCATCGTGGACGGCGAGGGCGAGAAGGATGAGATTCAGGCCCGCATCGCACAGATTAAGAAGCAGATTGAGGAGACCACTTCCGATTTCGACAGGGAGAAGCTGCAGGAGAGGCTGGCCAAGCTGGCAGGCGGCGTTGCCGTCATCCGCGTGGGAGCTGCCACCGAGACAGAGATGAAGGAAGCCAAGCTGCGCATGGAGGACGCTCTGGCAGCCACCAGGGCAGCCGTGGAGGAAGGCATCATCTGCGGCGGCGGTTCCGCTTATATCCATGCGGCCAAGGAAGTCAGCAAGCTTGCCGAGACTCTGGAGGGAGACGAGAAGACAGGCGCGGGCATCGTCCTGAAGGCCCTGGAGTCCCCGCTGTACCACATCGCCGCAAATGCAGGCTTAGAGGGCAGCGTCATCATCAACAAGGTGCGCGAGTCCGATGCAGGCGTGGGCTTCGACGTGCTGAAGGAAGAGTATGTGAACATGGTCGAGGCAGGAATCCTGGATCCCGCCAAGGTGACCAGGAGCGCTCTGCAGAACGCTACCAGTGTTGCCAGCACACTGCTGACCACCGAGAGCGTAGTGGCCAACATCAAGGAGGAGACTCCCGCCATGCCCGCAGGCGCAGGCGGAATGGGCGGCATGATGTAAAAAACGATATGTCAGCCTGAGAATAGGACAGCAGGTCCCCCGGATTTTAAGCGATGCTTATTTCCGGGGGATTTCTGTAATCAGCTATCTGGACAATTTCCTATAATTCTGATACAATCATACTGGTTCGCGGAAACGGCAGTGAGAAGTTCTGCGAAAGATACGATTGAATATGAACGAGGAACGAGGAAGCATTGATGGAATCCATGGACAGAAAAACCGAACAGAGCAGAATCCGAAATTTCTGCATCGTAGCGCACATAGACCACGGCAAATCCACCCTGGCCGACCGCATCATCGAGCACACAGGCCTGCTGACCAGCAGGGAGATGCAGGCTCAGGTGCTGGACAATATGGATCTGGAGCGGGAGCGGGGCATCACCATCAAAGCCCAGGCCGTCCGCACCGTGTACAAGGCTCGTGACGGGGAGGAGTATATCCTGAACCTGATAGACACCCCCGGCCATGTGGACTTCAACTATGAGGTCAGCCGCTCCCTGGCAGCCTGCGACGGCGCCATATTGGTGGTGGACGCGGCACAGGGCATCGAGGCCCAGACCCTGGCCAATGTATACCTGGCCCTGGATCATGACCTGGACGTGATTCCCGTGATCAACAAGATAGACCTGCCCAGCGCGGAGCCCCAGCGGGTCATGGATGAAATCGAGGACGTGATAGGCCTGGAGGCTCAGGACGCGCCCCTGATATCCGCCAAGAACGGCATCGGCATCGAGGACGTGCTGGAGCAGATCGTGCAGAAGATTCCCGCGCCGAAGGGGGATGCCTCTGCCCCTCTGCAGGCTCTGATTTTCGACTCCCTCTACGATCCTTACAAGGGCGTCATCATCTTCTGCCGGATTATGGAGGGAACCGTCAAAAAAGGAACGGTAATCCGTATGATGGCCACCGGGGCGAAAGAGGAAGTGGTGGAGGTGGGCGTCTTCGGCGCAGGCCAGTTCATCCCCTGCGAGGAGCTGTCCGCCGGCATGGTGGGCTACATCACGGCCTCCATCAAGAACGTGAAGGACACGGAGGTGGGGGATACGGTGACGGACGATGCATGCCCCTGCCAGGCTCCGCTGCCCGGCTACAAAAAGGTGCAGTCCATGGTCTACTGCGGCTTCTATCCGGCGGACGGGGCAAAGTACCCGGATCTGCGGGACGCCCTGGAGAAGCTCCAGCTCAACGACGCCGCCCTGCAGTATGAGCCGGAGACGTCCATCGCGCTGGGATTCGGCTTCCGCTGCGGCTTCCTGGGGCTGCTGCACCTGGAGGTGATCCAGGAGCGCCTGGAGCGGGAGTACAACCTGGATCTGGTGGCCACGGCCCCCGGGGTGGTTTACAAGGTATTCAAGACCAACGGGGAGATGATCGAGCTGACGAACCCCTCCAACCTGCCTGATCCTTCCGTGATCGAGCATATGGAGGAGCCTGTGGTCAGCGCGGAGATCATGGCTGTCTCTTAT
>CAMQOJ010000581.1 GCA_947003375.1 uncultured Lachnospiraceae bacterium | reverse complement strand
GTAGTCCTCCAGCCACTTCATTCTTGCCATTCTTTATTCACCATCCTTTCCTCGATTTTTTGCACAAAAAAGAGAGACAGGCTCCTCTCCAGTCCCCTGGCGCCCATGGTCTCCCATGAGCCAAAGCCATTCCTGCTAATTCCAAACTATTCTAGTAATTTCAGTCCATAGCTGCTAAAAACGGCAGAGCACTCTCATAAGCGCATAAATATGCCGTCAACGCATACATACAACCTTAACAGCGTGTGCAATGCAGCCCTTGCGGCCGCTGCTCGGACACAGCCATCCGAAATACGCACAAAAATCAATCACAGGTACAGTCTAGCACAATATATAGTATTGGTCAACAGAATAATATCTATATCTTGTCTCCCTGCTTTTCATCATCCTGATTTCTGTCTGGCCGAATTTATTGGCTCCCTTCGGCCCTTTTCTTCAGGACAGTAATCTCATGTGCCTGTTCAAAGGATTCCACAAACTGTTTCATGAATGCCTCCACATCCCCTACGGAAGACGGGACGGATATGGTCTCCTTATCCCTTGCCTCATACTCCCCTGAATCCTCTCCTGGCTGGTATGTCCTCACCTCATAATCGTATCCGTTCTCACCCAGCCATTCCCTGACCCTGTCTTCCACGCTCCGGCTTCTTTCCATGATGCCTCATCTCCTCCTTTTCTCATCCATCGTAGATTTCTATTATTACAGTATAAGCTATTTCCAATGAAAAGCATAGTCCATAAAGCCTTTTCCCAGGAATATGCTTTCAGGAATTTAAGGGTATACTTTTCACACAGAATCGGATATAATAGACACAAGACACAGGAAAGGGGACAGAAACATGGAAGCTGTAGTACAGAATACAACAGACCTGGCAACTGAAAAAGACGCCATGGAGACTCTGTTTTCTTATCTCGACAAAGGAATTGATGATATGGAGGCCGGCAGGGTTCATACCGCAGATGAAGCGTTCCGGATCATACGGGAAAGAATGAAGCATGAATTATAAGGTACTTGTTACCGATGAAGCAATAGATGACATCTTCAGCCTGGTCCGTTATATCCATATGGAGCTATGCAATCCGGATGCGGCGGAGCGCCTGTACCATAACCTGGACCGGGAAGTAAGGAACCTGGGAGACTTTCCCCTGAAATTCTCCGATTCCGGAATCAGGTACCGCGGATACACCATACATAAAAAGGTTTATAAGTCATATCTCATTTTTTACATCATCAATCAGGAAAGCGAGGAGGTTTATGTCCTGCGTGTCCTGAAAGACCTGATGGACTGGCAGAAAATATTGGATAAGGCAAAGCTGTACCATTTTTCCGATTACCGGAAACAGCATTAGGCGGGGCTGATTCTTTCAAGAGATATCTGGAAAGTACAGGAGCCCCAGAGAGGAACCTGTACTTTCCATTTCAAGTTCGTTTATTTTATCCGCTTTTTCCTTAAATATATTTACATTTTATCGTTTTATCATTTATAAATTTCTTCGAATCACGCGGGTGATTATCCCCACAGCCACCCCGCGCTCTTCATCCAGCCGTGTCACCGCAAAGCTCACGTCGTCTTTCTTCCCGGGCATCCGGTAATCATAGCAGGAGTGCGCCACCGCATTGACACCGTTGGACAGGCGGATATACACCACGCCTTTATGTACGTCCGTCACCTTCCCCGCATACTTGCTCTGGATGCGGCATTTTTTCAGGTTGTCGTGGCTCGTGTTCTGGGACACGCTCTTGATGTCCGCTTTGACCGCAATCTCCTCCAGGCCGTCCCTGCGCACGCTCAGCACCCGCACCAGTACCTGGTCTCCCACAGAGAACCGCTCATGGGCGTCCCCGATCCAGTCCCAGGCAAGGTCGCGGGCCATGATGGAGCATTCCACCCCGAAGACCTCCACCCGCAGCACCTTCTCCGCCACCGCAATGACACGGGCCTGCACGATGCGCCCCTCGTGGACACGGTACATCCCCGAAGCATCCGTATCCAGATAGAAGATCTGGCGTTTCTTCAGCATGGCCTCCCTGCGGCTGGCCACCACGCTCCTGGCTTTGGAGTCTATGCCCTTCACAATGAAGTCAATCTCCGCCCCCAGCATGTTCCCCAGAATCTTGTTCTGCCGCAGCATCAGCTCTGCATACTCCTGCCCGGAGGGGCTGCGACCCACGTTGATCATCATCTCCTTCAGGGGGATGACAATCCGGAATCCCTTATAGTCCACGATGGCGATGGTCTTGCCGTTGTCCGTCTGCTCTATGCCGCCCAGCTGCCCGGTCAGGATCCTCCTGGTACGGTAGGCATTGTGAATTTCGTGCCAGATCACATCCTCCCGGCTCTCCTCTGTCTCCACTTCCCCGCGGGCTTCCAGCGTCAGTACATGTGCCTCTGCCCTCTTCCCGCCAGCGGCACGGCGGGGTGCAGAATCTGCCGGCCTTTTTTCTGAAACAGTGCTGGGTGGTGCTTCTCTTTTTGCTACAGCCGAAATTTCATCTACATCCTCTGCAGTTTCTTCTATAGCTGCCTCTGCAGATCCCGCTGTGTTTTCCTCTTCCGCTTCACTGTATGCTTCATCCCATTCATCTACATCTTCCGGGTTCTCTGAATCCAGCGTCCGTGCATCGCCGTAATCTGCATCCATATCCGGAGAATCTTCTGCTATCCCGGAAACAGTTTCCTCTGCTGAAAATGGCGATTCTGCCAGCAACCCCTCTTCGGGTACTGTCTCCGGCTGTT
>CAMQOJ010000580.1 GCA_947003375.1 uncultured Lachnospiraceae bacterium | reverse complement strand
GAGATCCTCATCTGTCTCGTGGGCTCGGAGATGTGTATAAGAGACAGATTGAGAACAGGGCCAGTCTGTATATGGGGGAGAAATGAGAGTGAGGGGAACTGAGGTTGGGCGATGCCCAGGTTCAAGAGGGCTCCTTGATGCTGATGGAGAAACCGGGGTAAAAAAGCCGGAGTTGGAGCCGACCTGTACTGTCTACAACATCAATCCGGGGAAGAACCGGAAGCTGTTGTCGGAATGCCCGGTCTTAGGGCAATATATGCTCTTTGTAGGTCATATGCGGGAGTACCTGGGGAAGGATTCGGAGAAGGATTTGGGAAAAGCGATTGACAAGGCTATAGAACGCTGCATCAGGGAAGACGTGCTGCGGGAATTCCTGATGCGGCGCCGTTGGCACGGTTAGTGATGTTTCGTGAAACAACCCTGCCCAAGAATGAAATCCATCTTGACGCAGAGACACAATATCTGGTATACTGTTCTGGTGGAAGGCTCTATAAAAACGAGGGATAGTGCTTTAGAAAGGAAGTATGGAATCATGCTAGTTAGTTTTCTGAATTCATTCATGTCTTATTTTATGGTGATGCTTGTCATCGTGGTAGTTGCGGGAGTAGCCACTGCCATCGGGATTACCATGGCGAAGAAGAAGGCGGCGCAGGAAGCGGCTGTAGCTTCCATTAAGGGGGGCAATGAATAGGTTCACCACGATTTTCTGGGATGTGGACGATACGCTCCTGGATTTTGCGTATTCCCAAAGGCATGCCCTTTCGGAATGCTTCCGCTCTATCGGCAGGGAAATGACGGAGGCGGAGCTTGCGCTGTATACACGGATCAATGACGACTACTGGAAGCGCCTCGAGCTGGGGGAAGTGACGAAGGAACAGTTGCTGACGGGACGCTTTCTTTTGCTGTTCAAAAAGCTGGGAATAGAGGGCGTGGACGTGGAGGGCTTCCGGGCCGGATACCAGGCCGGTCTGGGAAGCACCTTCTCCTTCCTGGACGATTCCCTGGCCATCTGCAGGAGTCTGCGGGGAAGAGTGAGGCAGTACGTCATCACCAACGGTGTCACCTCCACCCAGAGGAGCAAACTGAAGCTGTCGGGGCTGTCGGAGGTCATGGACGGCGTCTTCATCTCCGAGGAGATCGGAAGCCCCAAACCGCAGAGGCAGTTTTTCGACCATTGCCTGTCCCATGTGGAAGAGAAGGACAAGTCCCGGATCCTGATTGTAGGGGACAGCCTGACCAGCGACATCAAGGGCGGGGTACAGGCCGGGATTCCCACCTGCTGGTATCGGAGAGGCGCAGGGACTATGGACGAAGTCCTGGGGGCGGGCTGCAGGCCGGACTACGAAATCAGCGACTTACATAGGATATATGACATTTTGGGCCTGCCGCAGTGACTGCTCACTACGGCAGAATTTATACTACACGCCGATTGAATTTGCAGCGCAACCAGACTGCAGACCGCCAGCCAGGTACTTTCCCGGAGACGCCACTGTAAATCCTGGCGGTCTGTAGTATATATGCAGCCTGCATGGCAGGGCGTGAAAGCCGCCATGGCCAAGCGCCCTGCTTTAGAGACGACAGAGAACAGATGACAGAAAATAGACGAAAAATAGACGACAGAAAGGACATGGAAAGATATGGCCAGAGCGTCGGGGCAGAAGCTGAAGCTGCTGTACATTGTTAAATTTTTGTCAGAGAACACGGACGAGCATCATCCCGCCAGCACGGCGGACATCATCGCCCATCTGGAGGCCAACGGCATCCACTCCGAGCGCAAGAGCGTCTACGATGATATCGAAAAGCTGTGCGACTTCGGTTACGATATCGTCCAGGTCCACAGCCGTCTGGGCGGCGGCTATTACATGGCGGGCAGGGAGTTCGAGCTGGCGGAGCTGAAGCTCCTGGTGGACGCGGTGCAGTCCTCCCGTTTCCTCACCACCAAGAAGTCCCGCAGCCTGATCGGGAAGCTGGAGCAGATGGCCGGGAAGCACGATGCCGGGAAGCTGCAGCGCCAGGTCTACGTGGCCGGGCGGATCAAGACGGAGAACGAGAGCATCTATTACAGCATCGACAATATCCACCGGGCCATCCAGGAGAACCGCCAGATCTCCTTCCGGTATCTGGACTGGAACCTGAAAAAGGAGCTGGTCCCCAGGGCCAACAGCGAGAGGACGGTAAGCCCCTGGGCGCTGATCTGGCAGGACGAGAACTATTACCTGGCGGCCTATGACGGCAGGGACGCCTGCATGAAGCACTTCCGGGTGGACAAGATGGGCAAGGTGGAGGTGTGCAGGGAGGCCAGGGAGGGGCTGGAGCAGTTCGAGAAGGTGGACCTGGCCCTGTACACCAATCAGATTTTCGGCATGTACGGCGGGGAGGAGGCCGTGGTGACATTGCAGCTGCCTAACCGGCTGGTGGGCGTGGTGCTGGACCGCTTCGGCAGAGAGGCGGATATCCGGCAGATGCCGGATGAAAGATTCCGGGTCAGGGCTAAGGTGATGGTCAGCGGCCAGTTCTTCGGGTGGCTTGCGGGAATCGGGCGGGATGTGGAGATAGTGAGCCCGGACGCTGTCAGAGAGCGGTACAGGAGATGGCTGGAGGGCATCCTGTCGTCCATGCCGGACTCCGGCTGAGCGGGTGGTTCCATTATATATACTGCGCACCGGTTAAATTTGCAGTATAAATTCTGTTTTATTCCCGCGAGCAATGAGCCAAGCGGCCGTGCTTGCACGGCCAGTTGGCG
>CAMQOJ010000579.1 GCA_947003375.1 uncultured Lachnospiraceae bacterium | reverse complement strand
TGGCCTCCAGAGCCACAATCTGGCGCGCTAACCAACTGCGCTATACCCACCATATCTTTCATGGAACCCTTGCCCGTACCAACAGACGGCCTAAATGTCCCAAACGTGCCCGAAGGGATTCGAACCCCCGACCCACGGCTTAGAAGGCCGTTGCTCTATCCAGCTGAGCTACGGACACATGTCGGCTCTCACACTCAAACCAACGAATCATATTTTAACGTATATTCTTTCGTTTGTCAACAGTTTTATCTCATACTCGCCAAATTTTTTTCGAAATTTTTTCGGCAGATTTTCCTCAAAGTTCCGGGGAAGGAAAAGTTGCGCTTGAAAACCGCGGCGCGGAGAGTTATAATAGCTGTCAGACCCATTTTGCGGTTCACATTAAACCAAATAGGATTATTCTGTGAACCGTTTACCATACCAGGAATCATTACAGAGGAAAGAGAGGATATACCTATGCAGAAAGAACAGAATGCACAGCCGGAGAACAAGATGGGCGTCATGCCCGTGGACAGGCTCCTGTTGTCCATGTCCCTGCCCATGATGATTTCCATGCTGGTGCAGGCGCTCTACAACATCGTGGACAGTATCTTCGTGTCCCGGGTCAACGAATACGCTCTGCGGGCGGTGTCGCTGGCCTTTCCCATCCAGAGCCTGATGATCGCCGTGGGCGTGGGCACTGCGGTGGGCATCAACGCCTTCCTGTCCAGGACGCTGGGGGAGGGGGAGTTCGAGAAAGCCAACCGGATTGCCGTCAATGGCGTCTTCATCGAATTCGTGGGCTTCCTGGTGTTCGCCCTGATCGGTATCTTTGTGAGCCGTCCTTTTTTCGCCAGCCAGACCTCCATTCAGGAGGTGCAAGACTACGGGACGGTTTACCTGACCATCTGCTGCACGGCCAGCGTCGGCATCTTCATGCAGATGGCTTTCGAGCGGCTGCTCCAGTCCACGGGCAAGACAATCTATGCCATGATCACCCAGGGAGCGGGAGCCGTCACGAACCTGATCCTGGATCCGATTCTGATATTCGGTCTGCTCGGTTTCCCGGCCATGGGCGTGGCAGGGGCAGCGGCGGCGACGGTCATCGGGCAGATGGTGGCAGCGGCGCTGGCCATCGTGTTCAACCTGAGATACAATAAGGAGCTGCGCATATCCTTTCGCGGATTCAAGCCCGATATGGGCCTGATCGGGAATATCTATAAGGTGGGCATCCCCTCCATCGTCATGCAGGCAATCGGCTCTGTGATGACCTATGGCATGAACCTGATCCTGGAGGCCTACGGCGTGGCCCAGACAGTGTTCGGCATCTATTTCAAGCTCCAGAGCTTCATCTTCATGCCCGTGTTCGGCCTGAACAATGGCCTGGTGCCCATCATCGCCTACAATTTCGGCGCCGGGAAGCGGGAGCGCGTGGTGAAGGCCATGAAGAGCAGCATCATCTATGCCGTGTGCATCATGGTGGCGGGGCTGGCAGCCATGGAGCTGTTCCCCGGGCAGCTGATCGGCATGTTCGATGCGGACGCGGCCTCCGCGGACCTTCTGGTGATAGGGATTCCGGCCCTTCGGACGATCTGCCTGAGCTTTGTCTTCGCCGGGTACTGTATCGTGGTGGGCAGCGTGTTTCAGGCCCTGGGGAACGGCGTGTACAGCATGTGCGTCTCCATCGCAAGGCAGCTATGCGTGCTGCTGCCGGTGGCGTGGCTGTTCTCCTTAAGCGGCAACGTGAACCTGATATGGTGGGCCTTCCCCATCGCCGAGCTGGTGAGCTTAGGCATGAGCACCTTTTTCCTGGTGCGGATCAATAAACGGATCATCCGGCATATCTCGGAAAGGCATCTCGGGGAGGACGCTTTAGAGGCATCAAAGTAGCAAAGGCCATGGGGGGGAGAGCGCAGCTTTCTCGGGGCTTATGGGCAATCAGAAAATCCGGCGGAAAAACTGCCGCAAAAAAATCGCACGAGATGCAGGCGGCGGCTTGACAAGAGGCCCGGATAGTATGTATAATCGATATAGTTGCTGCAGGATTTCGGCCTGCGGCAGCGCTATGCGGATATGGCGGAATTGGCAGACGCGCCAGATTTAGGTTCTGGTGTCACCAGACGTGCAGGTTCAAGTCCTGTTATCCGCAGGACAAGAGCATGGGGCTGTATAGGATGAAATGGTTCTGTGTGGAAGTGGCATAAAATAAGGCTTTTCAGGAGTTTGTTCTTCTGAAGAGCCTTGTTTTTTGCACCTATGTTCTGATAGAATATCGGTTTTCATTATGCTTTGGAATATGGTTTGACATCTATTTTGACATCAACGGATATCGGGCATGTTCAGACATAGTACAATCGTGCTGAAAAAGTATTTGCATGGCGATGTAAGCTGTGATACCATAAAATGGAAAATGGAAAGGCCTATAAAAACATATGTTCCATATTCCATACGGCGGAGGTGTCATATGCAGTACATAACGGATTCTATTGGTTCAGAATATGAAAAATGGACAGAGGGAAGTAGCGTTTTCCTTTCATCTCCTACTGGAAGTGGGAAGACCACTTTTATTTTAAAAACCTTTTTACCTTATTGGGCTTCAAAAGGGAAAAAAGTTTTATATCTGGTGAACCGGACAATATTGAAGAAACAGATTGAAGAAGAGGTTAATCAGTTAACAAGAGAATGCCGAATGGCGATTAAGGTAGAGCTGTACCAAACTATTGAACAGGAAATTCTTGACGATGTCTTATATGAATACGGTTATCAGGTGGATTTC
>CAMQOJ010000578.1 GCA_947003375.1 uncultured Lachnospiraceae bacterium | reverse complement strand
TCTGCTGGGAGTGTCCCTCTACGGCCTGTACCAGTATTATGAGCAGAGGGAATATCTGGCCCAGAAGGTCCTGGAGGGGGCGTCCCTGGATCGGCTCCTGTACTTCTGCTCCTGCCTGTTCATGGTGGGGGCGGGGCTCTTTGTCCTTCGGATTTTTCCGCTGCTGGTGCGGCTGATATTCCTCATCGGGAAAATGTGGTGGCCCACTTCCCTCTATGCCTCTTTCCTGCGGATCATCCGGACGAAGAGCAATCAGGGCTTCCTGATGGTGTTCCTGATTCTGACGTTGTCCATGGGAATCTTTAACGCCCAGGCGGCGCGGACGATCAATGCCAACGCGGAGGAGCGGATCCGCTATGCCGACGGGGCAGACCTGGTGCTGCAGGAGGTCTGGAAGGACAACAGCGCCATGCTGAACAACATGGCAGGGGCGCCGGAGGGCGGCGCGGGGCAGACCCAGGAGCTGACCTACGAAGAGCCGGATTTCGGGAAATACCAGACCATGGAGGGCATAGAGAGCCTGACGAAGGTGTTCATCGATAAAAAGGTGAACGTATCCGTGGAGGGCGGAAAAGTCAGCAACGCCATGCTCATGGGCATCCACACCAGGGAATTCGGGGAGACGGCCTGGTTCAAGGAATCGCTCTTATCCGTCCACTGGTATGAATATCTGAACGCCATCTCCCAGAACGCAAGGGCCATTCTGGTGTCCTCCAATTTCCGGCAGAAGTACGGCTATGAGGTGGGGGATGTGCTGACCTACATCAACGGAAGCGGCGATGCCATGAGGGGCATCATCTACGGGTTCGTGGACTACTGGCCCTGTTATTCTCCTGTCACCAGGGTGAAGGGCAGCGACGGCCTTTATACCGAGAAGGACAATTTCCTCATCGTGGCGCATCTGTCCCAGCTGCAGTCCTCCTGGGGGGTATCCCCTTACCAGGTCTGGATAAAGGCGGAGGATTCGTCACAGTTCATCTATGATTACGCGGAGGAGTCCGGGACACAATATGCGCTCTTCCAGGATGCCGCGGCGGAGCTGATCGAGCTGAAGAACGACCCGATCTTCCAGGGGACCAACGGCATCCTGACCATCGGATTCATCTGTGTGCTGCTGCTTTGCATCACGGGCTTCCTGATCTACTGGATTCTGTCCATACAGTCCAGGACGCTGCAGTTCGGCATCTTCCGCGCCATGGGCATGTCCATGGGAGAGATATTGACCATGCTGGTCAATGAACAGCTCTTCATCACGGGAGTGTCCATCGCGGCGGGAATCCTGGTGGGCATCCTGACATCCAGGCTGTTCATCCCGCTGATCCAGATAGCCTATACCTCGGCGGATCAGATGATACCTCTGGAAATCGTGAGCGCCAGGGGCGACTATGTGCGGCTCTTTGCCATAATCGGGCTGGCGATACTGATCTGCATGTTCATTCTGGGCTGGCTGATTTCGAAGATCAAGATATCCCAGGCGCTGAAGCTGGGAGAAGACTAGCATATGGAGAAGACTGGCATATGGAAGAGAGGCGTTCCATGGAGAAGATTATTTCGGCAAAGGGGATCAGAAAGGGCTTCCCTGTGGCGGGAGGCGATACGTTCTGGGCCCTGAAGGGGCTGGACCTGGAGATCGCCAGGGGACAGCTGGCCATCCTGAAAGGAAGGTCGGGCTCGGGGAAGACCACGCTGATGAATATCCTGAGCGCCCTGGATTACCCTTCGGAAGGGGAGGTATTCCTCCAGGGCAGCAACATCGTGGAGATGAGCGAGAAGGAGCGGGGGCTTCTGCGGCGCAGGAAGATAGGCTTCGTGTTCCAGTCCGTGGCCCTGGTGCCTATGATGACCGCTTATGAGAACGTGGAATTCGCCCTGCGGCTGGCAAAGTACAAGGGCAAGCGCAGGGAACGGGTGGAGGAGTGCCTGAAGATGGTGGGGCTGGGCAGCAGGCTGGCGCATCTGCCCCAGGAGCTTTCCGGCGGGGAGCAGCAGCGGGTGGCCATCGCCAGGGCCATTGCCCACAGGCCGGAAGTCTTGTTCGCGGATGAGCCCACGGCGGAGCTGGACACCAACACGGGCCTGCAGGTGGTGAAGATATTCAAGGAGCTGGCGGCTTCGGAGGGCGTGACGATTGTCATGACCACCCATGATACGGGGCTGATGGAAATCGGGGACGTGGTCTACCAGTTGGAGGACGGTGAGTTTGTTGGGTGAGGATATCATTATCTGTGAGAATCTGGTGAAGATCTATAAGACGAAGGACCTGGAAGTCCTGGCCCTCCAGGGGCTGGAGCTCAATATCGCCGCCGGGGAGCTGATGGCCATCATCGGCAACAGCGGCAGCGGCAAGTCCACCTTCCTGAACATGGTGGGAGGCCTGGACCGCCCTTCTGCCGGCAAGCTCACCGTGGACGGCAAGAACCTGTTCAAATTAAATGAAAAGGAACTGGTGGAATATAAACGGAATACCGTAGGCTTTGTGTGGCAGAATAATGCAAGGAACCTGCTTCCCTATCTCAGCGCCTGCCAGAATGTGCAGATGCCCATGCGGTTCACCGGCGGGAAGAATGAGAGGCAGCGCAGGGAGCGTGCCCTGGAGCTTCTGGAGATGGTGGGCATGGGCCATAAAAAGGACAGCCGCTTAAGCCAGCTCTCCGGCGGGGAGCAGCAGCGGATCGCCATCGCCATCGCCCTGGCCAACGATCCGAAGATCCTGCTGGCGGACGAGCCCACTGGTTCCGTGGATACGAAGACAGGCAACTATATCC
>CAMQOJ010000577.1 GCA_947003375.1 uncultured Lachnospiraceae bacterium | reverse complement strand
GTCCATACCTATTCCCCACAATAATAAGCATTTTGGCATAATCTGCCATTGCTTTACATCATACCACAAAATTAGATATAGCACCACTAGAACATATGTTTCATACAAGGTTGTTTCACGAAAGGCGCAACTCTCGCAGACAAAATGTGTAGACTGGTGCGAGACGCTCCTCTTTCCATGGGCTGCTAAGGGGATTCGTCCATATATTTCTTCGCATCCTTCATGAAGCGCATAGCAATCATCACAATGACCGCGCCAATCGGAAATGCTGCCACGATGCTCACTGACTGCAGATTGTTCATGGAGCTTTCCGCAAACAGCAGTGCAATTGGCAACAGAATCAACAGGATGCACCACATCAACTGGATGCCCTTATGAGGCTGTCTATCCTCTCCCAAAGCATGATAGCTATAACAGGAGGCCGTCAAGGCAATCGAGTCGAAGGAAGTTGCATAGAACGCAATCATCGTAATCAGTACCAACACCATGATTAGCGGGGCATAGGGCAATGTCTTGATAATAGAAACAATCATTCCATATAGATCGCCTGTCTCTACGTACTGTGTAATAAAATCGGCACGGTTCGTCATCTGCATCCCCATTGAATAGTTGCCCAGCACGATGAAGCTGACCAGCGTAGAGCCCACACCGAACGCATAGCCTCCGAGAATCGTCTGGCGTACAGTCCTGCCACAGGAAATGTTGCCGATAAAGAAGGGCGCTGCCACGCACCACACCATCCAGTAGGCCCAATAGTAAATCGTCCAGTTCTGGGGGAAGCCAGACTCGCGCAATGGATCCGTAAAGGTAGAGAGGTCGATGAAGTTCTGAACCATCTTCCCCAGCGCGGAAAAGCCAGTCTCGATAATATATCGCGCCTCGCCGCCGAATAGCAGGACATATGCAATCAGTCCGAAGAACAGGTAGATGCATACCTTTGCCAGAATGCTGATTCCCTTAAAACCATGCAGAAGCGAATAGGTATAGAGTGGTCTCGGAAAGTAGGTGGATAAATCGACAAACAGGGGTAGCCAAGTAAAAAAATTGAGAAGAGAATGATCAGAATGACAGCGTGCCCGACATTGCGGCGAAAAGATACGATGGAGGGCATGGCTTTAAAACCTCCCCTGTGGCAGGTTTTGAAAAGGAGCAGGTAAGATTCCAAAAGCTATATTTATGATTTCAGCTTTGTGCGCTTCTTCAGCCGTGCGTCCAGATGGATGCAGACGCAGATAATCATAGTGAAGAAGGAATATCGCTTCCTTGTGTGGATGCCCATATCATGAAGATGGTAGTCATTCAGCACCCGGTTGTTCACCCTTTCACAGGAAGTGCGGTTATTGTAGATTTCCTTATATTCCACCGTTCCCCGGGGGACAGGGGTGTAGAGACGGATGTCCCAGTCGGGTTTTGTGTAGACACAGCGGCCGTAAGGCGAGGGAGGACATTTCTCCTTACAGGGGCAGGAACCCACTTTGCCACAAGCGAGGGGACAGCGCCATTTGCGGGAATGCTTCTGTTTACAGTACCCCCAGTTGACCATACGGAACCCGGCCATGCACAGGGGTGTGCCGTCTTCATCGATGGAGATGGAGTCTGGGATGGAATCCGGGCGGCCGCGGTTGGAATTAAGGTCAATAAAAGGCCGGATGTCCCATTTCTGGCAGAGTCCATAAGTGGCATAGTTGTCATGGGCGGAGTCCAGGCAGACGTCCCTGACAGGGATATCAGGGTTAATGGTCCTAAATTCCCGGAGGGAGACGATGGCGCTGACGCTGTCGTCTGGCATCCAGGAAACGGATCTGGAGCGGCAGGTCGACCCTGGCGTCTGCATTATGGGAGCAGAGCATGTAAAGGGTATGGCCGAAATAAAAGACTTCCTCATCACTGTCCCAGCCCCAGTGTGCGTCCGGATCTGAGAAATGGCGTTTACAGGAACAGCCCGGGATGCCCTTTTCCGCACAGCTGCAGACCCTATGCCCATAAGGGGAAGCGTGGGAATGGACGCAGGTGCCGTCGCCGGAAAGTGTGACGCCGTCCTGGGGGATAAGCCCGTCCTTAAGGGAGGGGAGGAGGGCAGCAAGGCGGAAGACCTGCTGGAGCCTTTCCTCATAATGGAAGGGGAATTCCGTGTGGTCCAGGGCGTAAGCCGCCATCTTATCCGTGATGCCGGAATGCTTATTGGGAAGCTTTTTCCCTTTGCCGGGCTTATTAGAAGGCTTTCCATTTTTATCTTTTGGGAAAAGGTCCTTCCTGCCGGTCCGCTGGGAGGCTTTGGGCTGCGTCCAGAGCCTGTCCATGAGGTCAAAATAAGAGCCCAGCGGTGGAAGGGAATCCAGGGTACAGCCGATGAGCGCGGCGAGGAGGCTGTCCGTTCTGAGTCCTACAACCCAGGCGGTAAGGCTGGTGAAGCCCTGCAGGGCCATGAGGATAAGGGAACGGATGATCTGCACCTGGTTTTTGGCGGGCCTTCCGACAGGGGAATAGAAAGCGGAAAGGTATCCCATTACCGGATCCAGGTCCAGCAGGCGGAGCTTTTCCCGGACAGAGCCGAATCCGAGCTGGAGCCTTGTGCGCTGGGAAGAATCAAGGTGTACTTTTGTCTCATGCAGGAAATTCAGGTATTCCTGATGGGACTGCCAGTGAATCAACATATGTGTGTCCTCCTTTGGTCTGGTGAAAAGTGGATAGTTCTCCTTAACCAAAGGGCCGCGTTCATTGATTATGCATTTCAATCAATGAACGCGGCCGCACAAACCGGCAGGTTTGTCA
>CAMQOJ010000576.1 GCA_947003375.1 uncultured Lachnospiraceae bacterium | reverse complement strand
TACACGAGTCTCTTCGTCGGCAGCGTCAGATGTGTATAAGAGACAGCTTAAATATGACACTTGTTTCGACAGATGTGTCAGATTTTTTGGACGGTTTGGAAGTAGGAGGATGTGACGAAGCCTCCGGTGACGATTCTGGTCTGCCGGAGACCGCCTGCGGGGATGGTGCCTACGGGAATCCGGGCGGGGGCTGTGGGGCCAGGAGCGCCCTGGCCAGGCAGGGATACGGCGAGAAGCTGGTGTACCATCTGGAGAAATGCAACCGGGAGCTCCTGACCCTGAAGCGCCGGTGCGAGGACTATTGCGTGGTGGAGAGCATAGAGGCGTTCACGGAGAGCCTGATGCGGCTCCGCACCGTCCTGGAGGACTATCTGTCAGAGCAGGAGGAGGGGGAGCTGCCCGTCCGGGAGCGGCTGCTGGAATTCTACTTCGCGGTGAGCCATTTCTTTACCGTCTATGACCTGCTGGACGAGAACTATGTGAAATACACCCAGCTATGCGATGACGGCAGCTTCTTCCTGAAGCTTTTGTGCGTGAACCCGGGCAGGAACCTGAGAAGCTGCATGCAGCGGGGGCGCAGCACGATTCTGTTCTCCGCCACCCTGCTGCCCATCCAGTACTACAAGAAGCTGCTGGGCGGGGAGCCGGAGGACTATGAGGTCTACGCCAGGTCCGTATTCCAGCCGGACAGGCGGGGGATGTTCATCGCGGGGGATGTGACCAGCAAGTACACCAGGCGCTCCGAGGAGGAATATGAGTGCATCGCCCGCTACATCGAGGAGATTGTCAGGAACCGCCACGGCAACTACATGGTCTTCTGCCCCTCCTACGCCTTCCTGCGGATTATCTACGGGAAGTATGTGGATAACTTCGGGGGAGAGGACAGGGAGTGCATCCTCCAGAGCGAGTCCATGAGCGAGGCGGACAGGGAGGCCTTCCTGGACTGCTTCCGCGCCGCCCCTGTCGAATCTCCAGGGGTTGCCCCTGGTGCGGCGGAAGGCCCCGACCGCGTCCTCATAGGCTTCTGCGTGCTGGGCGGGATATTCGGCGAGGGCATCGACTTGAAGCGCGACAGCCTGATCGGGGCCATCATCATAGGCACCGGCCTGCCCCAGGTCTCCCAGGAGAAGGAGATTCTGAAGTCCTGCTTCGACGCGGGGGCGGAGAACGGCTTCGACTACGCCTACCGGTATCCCGGCATGAACAAGGTGCTGCAGGCTGCCGGGCGGGTCATCCGCACCGCGGAGGACGTGGGCATCATCGCCCTGCTGGACGAGCGCTTCCTTGCGCCCGCCTACCGCAGGCTCTTCCCCAGGGAGTGGGAGCGGTTCGAGACCGTGACGGTCAATGAGGTCGCGAAGCGGGTGGAGCGCTTCTGGAACGAGTGGCTGTGAGGGCTCGTGGCATCCGCAGTATCCGGCCCGGGGCCTGTGGAGGGAGGAGCGCCGCCAGAGGGGAAATGTGGAAATGACATGCAGTGTATCAAAAATGACAGATGTGTAAATGTGGATAACTCTGTGGATTTTGTGGATTTTTTGGGGAAGGGCCTTCCATAAAATGACATTCGGATCAAGTTATCCACAAAAAGGCCTCGAAAAAGCCTGAAAACAGAACTGAACCGGTCAATCGAAAAGCCAATGAAAAAGTTGGCGGAAAACGGAAAAATAGTGTTGACATATGATATTATATGGCGTATAGTATAGGCATCAGCTAATATTATACGCCATATAATATTGTATGGCAGTATAGTGTTACAGAAGGTAAGGAGCGGATTGAATGGTATTTAACACAGGCGCAGCGCTTTTGGATGCCATCGTGCTGGCCGTTGTGTCCAAGGAGCCGGAGGGGACCTACGGGTACAAGATCACCCAGGAGGTCAGGCAGGTTATCGAGCTGTCGGAATCCACGCTTTATCCTGTGCTGCGCAGGCTGCAGAAGGATGAATGCCTGGAGATCTACGACATGGAATGCGCGGGCAGGAACAGGCGCTATTATAAGGTAACCAGCAGGGGCTGGGCGCAGCTGCATCTGTACGAGAGCGAATGGCGGAGGTATGCTGACAAAATTACGGGATTATTTGAGGGAAGGATAGGACTATGAACAGAGCGGATTTTATGAACCAACTGGAAAGCCTGCTCACGGGCATCGCGACCACGGAGAGGGAGGAGGCGATTCAGTATTACAATGACTACTTCGATGACGCCGGGGCGGAGAACGAGCAGGAGGTCATAGAGGCGCTGGGCAACCCGGCCCGGGTGGCGGAGAACATCAAGCGCGACCTCCTGGACAGCGGCTATGGGAAGAAGCCCGCGGGCAAGGCAAAGGCCTCCGACCGGGCGCTGATGGAGTACGGCCAGAGCGAGCCGGGCGGGGAAGCGGACACCGGGGAGGAGGCGGACGCCGGACATGCGGCCGCCGCCGGACAGGGAAGCGGGAATTTCACCGCAGGCCGGGAGGACAGGACCGCCGGGGAGTCCGCCGGAGCTGCCTGGAACGGCAGAGGCGGCCCGGGCGGCGCACAGGCCGGGACAGCGTCCAATGGGGCTGGCTGGAACCCCTTTGAGGGTTACGGGAGGAGCGCCGAGAGCGCCCCGCCGGAGGAGGACGCCTACAGGTGGAGCCATGACACTGCCGGGTGGTTCGGGGAGAAGCCCGAAAAGGAGAGGAAAGAAGCCATGCCCGCCTGGGCCATCGCCCTGCTGATCACGGTGCTGGTATTCGGATTCCCGGTGTACGGCGGCGTGTTCATGGGAATTCTGGGGCTGCTGCTGGGG
>CAMQOJ010000575.1 GCA_947003375.1 uncultured Lachnospiraceae bacterium | reverse complement strand
ATGTCCAGGCGGGTTATCGCCCGGGGCAGGGTTTCGAGTCTGCGGATGGCAGAACCGCCATCGGAGGGGAGGGCCAGGGCAGGACAGCGATTGACGGCCTTAATCTCCCCGGGGATAAGGCGGAGGAGAAGAAGGGCAGATACGGCTTCGAAGATCCCGCGGAGGAATGCCAGACCTGCAAGGAGCGCAAGTACAAGGACGGCTCCGACGAGATGGTCTCCTTCAAGACCGCGCAGCATATCTCCCCGGAGAGCGCGGCTTCGGCTGTGCGGGCCCACGAGCAGGAGCATGTGTCCAACGCGTACAAGAAAGCCGCCATGAAGGACGGCAAGGTGGTCTCCGCCTCGGTGTCCATCCACACGGGGGTCTGTCCGGAGTGCGGCCGCACCTATGTATCCGGCGGCACTACCCACACCCAGATCAAATATTATAATGAAGACAATCCCTACCAGCAGGATCTCAAGAGCGCGGACAGGGTGAAATATGCGGGCATGAACCTTGACTACGCGATGTAGTCGTCCCGCCCACTGATTTCCCATATGGAGGAAAAGGCTCGACACATGAAACAGTACAAGAAAAACTATGAACTGAAGAACGCGGCAAGGGACAGGCTGGAGGGCAAGTACAAGGGCGCCATATCGATCATGTTCCTGAGCTTCGTGATATCCTGGTTCGCGCGGCTGGTCGTCAATTCCGTGGCCAACAGCACCATGCGTTCCGTCTATGCCATGAGCGGTTCCGTCAGCGCGGCCCGGGCGGTGACCATCGTCTTCGATGTGGTGCTCCTGGCCGCCAACATCCTCTTAGGCGTCATGAACGCGGGGATAGCCCTCTATTTCCTGAACATTGCCTGCGGACAGCAGCCCTTCACCAGGGATTTGTTCTACGGGTTCAAAAACGATTCGAAGAAAGCCCTCGTGGTCTCCGCCGCCGTCACGCTGTGCAACACGGTGTGCCTGGGGCCGGGGCAGTACTTGTCCCAGAATTTCCTGAATACCAGGGATGCCAAGTGGGTGCTGCCGGCGCTGCTGGCCACGGCAGTTGGGCTGTGCGTCTACGTCCCCATCTCCTTAGGGATAGCCATGTCCTTCTTCCTGATGCTGGATTTCCCCGAGAAGTCCGGGAAGGAGACCCTGAAGCTGTGCTGGCGCCTCATGAAAGGGAACCGGAAGCGCCTGTTCCTGCTGGAGCTGAGCTTCCTGCCTTTGATGCTTCTTTGCCTCCTAAGCTTCGGCATCGGTTTCCTGTGGCTGGAGCCTTTCATGCAGATGACCTACACTTATTTCTTTCTCGATTTGATGAATCCCGCGTAAAAAGCCGGATGCTCTGCTGTGGCAGCAAAGCATCCTACTTTCTTTATAGCCCTATTCCATGGTTTATTCCATTGTTGCGTCTTCCATTTCACTGCTGCTTCTGCGAGACACTGATCCACTTCAGATACCCGTTGATGAACAGATCCAGCCCACCGTCCAGCACCGCGTCCGTGTTGCCTGTCTCCACGTCCGTCCGCAGGTCCTTCACCATCTTGTACGGCTGCAGCACGTAGGATCGGATCTGGTTCCCCCAGCCGATGTCCTTCACCTCGCCGCGGATATCGGAGAGCTTCTCCACATTGGCCTCCTGCTTTAGGAGGAACAGCTTGGCCTTCAGCATCTGCATGGCCTTGTCCTTGTTCTGGAACTGGCTGCGCTCGTTCTGGCACTGCACCACTGTCCCGGTGGGGATGTGGGTGATGCGGATGGCGGAGGAGGTCTTGTTGATGTGCTGTCCGCCTGCGCCGCTGCTTCGATAGGTGTCGATGCGCAGATCCTTCTCGTCAATCTCTACGTCCAAATCTTCCTCGATGTCCGGCATCACGTCCAGGGACACGAAAGAGGTCTGGCGCTTGCCCTGGGCATTGAACGGCGAGATGCGCACCAGCCTGTGGACGCCCTTCTCGGATTTCAGATAGCCGTAGGCATTGGTGCCATTGACCTGGAAAGTCACCGACTTGATGCCCGCCTCGTCCCCGTCCAGGAAGTCCAGCACTTCCAGATTGAAGCCCTTGCGCTCCGCCCATCTGGTGTACATGCGGTAGAGCATGCTGCACCAGTCGCAGCTCTCTGTGCCGCCTGCGCCCGCGTTGAGCTTCAGGATGGCATTGTTGGCATCGTACTCGCCGGAGAGCAGGGTGCCGATGCGCAGCTCCTCGAACTGCGCGATGAACTCGTCCAGTTCGCTGCGGATGTCGGGAATCAGGGAGGCGTCGTTCTCCTCGTATCCCATCTCGATGAGGGTCAGGATGTCCTCATACTGGCCGGAGAGCTTGTTGCAGCCCTCCACGGTGCCCTTTAAGTCTTTCAGGTCCTTCATTTTCTTGTTGGAGCTGTCGGGGTCGTCCCAGAAGCCCGGGGCTTCCATCTCCCGCTCCAGTTCTTCGATCCGCTTCACCTTGTTAGCGAGGTCAAAGTGAATCCCTCACTTCCGCTAATGGAGTTTCGTAGGACTGTAGTTCTGTCTTCATCTGATCTAATTCTACCACTTAACGTCACCTTCTTTCTGTAAAATCATTTTGTCGAACCTTTTGCCGCAGTTTATCCGGCATTTTCTTTTTTTGCTTCGATGGGAAATTCGATTCCCAGTATTTCCATCAAATTCCGGTATGCTTCCATCTCCGTGCTGCCTCTCTGGGCTTCTTTAATTAAGAATCTCTGCATCTCTTCCTTCGTCATCGATTCCATTCTGCCTCCTTTTCCGCATTCATTGTACCCTGTCTCTTATACACATCTCCGAGCCCACGAGACAGATGAGGATC
>CAMQOJ010000574.1 GCA_947003375.1 uncultured Lachnospiraceae bacterium | reverse complement strand
GCCGTAGGACATGGCCCCTGTCTTGAACCGGGTGACGATTTCCTCCACCGATTCCACCTCCTCTAAGGGCACTTTCTTCTTCGGATAACGGAAGTCCAGCAGCCCACGGAGGTTCTTGATGGAATTCTCGTCGTTGACCATGGCGGTGTATTTCCGGAACATCCCATAGTCCCCCCGCCTGGTGGCTTCCTGCAGCATATGGATGGTGGCGGGGTTATAGAGATGCTCATCCCCGCCGCTGCGCATCTTGTGGTGGCCGGGGCTGTCCAGGGTCAGGTCGCTGGTAAGCCCCAGGGGATCGAAGGCCCTGGAGTGGAGCTCATCCACCTGGGCTTCAATGTCCTTCAGGGTCAGGCCGCCCACGCGGCACACCGTATTACTGAAATACTTGGCGATTACCTCCGGCGCGATGCCGATGGCCTCGAAAATCTGGGAGCCCTGGTAGGACTGTATGGTGCTGATGCCCATCTTGGAGGCAATCTTCACGATGCCGTGGAGGACTGCGTTGTTGTAATCATTCACAGCCGCATAATAATCCTTGTCCAGCAGCCCGTCGTCTATCAGCTCCCGGATAGTCTCCTGAGCCAGGTAGGGATTGATAGCACAGGCACCGTATCCCAGGAGTGTGGCGAAGTGGTGCACCTCCCTGGGCTCCCCGGATTCCAGAATCAGGGCTACTCTTGTACGTTTTTTCGTCTTCACCAGATATTGATTCAGGGCTGACACCGCAAGCAACGATGGCATAGGCACATGGTTCTCGTCTACACCCCGATCCGAGAGAATCAGGATGTTCACGCCCTCCCTATAGGCCCTGTCCACCTCCACGAAGAGCCTGTCGATGGCTCGCTCCAGGCTGGTGTTCTTGTAATAGGTGATAGGCACCACCTCCACCTTGAAGCCCTCGGCCTTCATGTTCTTTATCTTTAACAAATCCGTGTTGGTCAGGATGGGATTGTTCACCCGCAGCACATTGCAGTTCTCCGGCATCTCCTGGAGGATATTGCCCTCCGTGCCTATGTACACCGTGGTGGAGGTGACGATCTCCTCCCGGATGGCATCGATGGGAGGATTGGTCACCTGGGCGAAGAGCTGCTTGAAGTAGTGGAACAGGGGATGGATGGTCTTGCTGAGCACCGGCAGCGGCGTGTCCACGCCCATGGCGGCGATGGCCTCCCCGCCGTTCTTCGCCATGGGCAGGATGCTGGTCTTCAGCTCATCGTAGGTGTAGCCGAAGGCCTTCTGCATCCTCTGGCGCTCCTCCCCGGTATATTCGGGCACCCGTTGGTTGGGGATGGTCAAATCCTTTAAGAAGACAAGATTGTTGTCCAGCCACTCGCCGTAGGGTTGCCTGGAGGCATAGGTCTCCTTCAGCTCCTCGTCGGAAATCACCCTGCCCTGCACCGTGTCCACCAGCAGCATCTTGCCCGGGCGCAGCCGCTCCTTGCGGCAAATCTTCTCGGGGGCGATGTCCAGCACGCCCACCTCAGAGGACAGAATCAACGTGTCATCCTCCGTAATCATGTACCGGGAGGGGCGCAGGCCGTTGCGGTCCAGCACGGCTCCCATGATGTCCCCATCGGAGAAGAGGATGGAGGCCGGGCCGTCCCAGGGCTCCATCATGGTGGCATAGTATTGGTAGAAGTCCCGCTTGGTCTGGGACATGGCCTTGTCGTTGGCCCAGGGCTCCGGAATGGCGATCATCACCGCCAGGGGCAAGTCCATGCCGCTCATCACCAAGAACTCCAGCGTGTTGTCCAGCATGGCGGAGTCGGAGCCGGTCTTGTTGATGGCTGGGAGTACTTTGTGCATCTGGCCATTTAAGTGCTCCGAGGCCATGTTCTCCTCCCTGGCCAGCATCTTGTCCGCATTGCCCCGGATGGTGTTGATCTCCCCATTGTGCACCATAAGGCGGTTGGGATGTGCCCGCTCCCAGCTGGGGTTGGTGTTGGTGGAGAAACGGGAGTGCACCATGGCGATGGCGGACTCGAAGTCCGGGCTCTGCAGATCGGCATAGAAGGTACGCAGCTGCCCCACCAGGAACATGCCCTTATACACAATGGTACGGCTGGAAAATGATACCACGTAGATGTCTTCCGACGACTGTTCGAACAATCGCCTGGCGATGTAAAGCTTCCGGTCGAACTCCAGCCCCTTCTCCACATTCGCAGGCTTCTTCACAAAGCCCTGCATAATCGCGGGCATGCACTCCACAGCCTTCCGCCCCAAGACGTTTGGAAAAGTGGGCAACTCCCGCCAGCCTAAAAATTCCAGTCCCTCTTTCTGGACGATAATCTCGAACATCTTCTTGGCCTGGTTCCGGCGCAGCTCCTCCTGAGGGAAGAAGACGAAGGCGATGCCGTACTCCCGCTCTCCGCCCAGCTCCATCCCGAGGGCCTTCGCCACCCTGGAGAAGAATTTATGGGGAATCTGGGTAAGTATGCCTACGCCGTCCCCGGTCTTGCCCTCGGCGTCCTTTCCTGCCCTATGCTCTAAGTTCTCCACAATCTTCAGGGCATCCTCCACGATGGCACGGCTCTTCTCGCCCCTGATATTCACACAGGCCCCGATGCCGCAGCTGTCATGCTCGAATGCCTCCCTGTAGAGGGGCGCCTGCGGGACTTCTTTCTTTACATCAAACATAGTGTCGCTCCTTCCTATGGTCTGTCTCCACTAACATAAAAACAAGAAAAAAGACGCAAACGAGCCTCAATGCGCTCCTTTGCGTCTTTGCTTTTCATACTATACAACCTGTCTCTTATACACATCTGACGCTGCCGACGAAGAGACTCGTGTA
>CAMQOJ010000573.1 GCA_947003375.1 uncultured Lachnospiraceae bacterium | reverse complement strand
ATACAAGAGGGCGGGAAACGCAATAACGCAGAGAGGGAATCCCTGCGGAGAATTCACCTGACGGTTGAAAGGCGAACCGCTCAATACCGGCCGGCTGCGCGCTCCTTGCGCTGCGTCACTGTTCGCGGCTTTGGCGTAAACTGTAACTGCGCTGCCCACATCGCCTGCCCGGACATCTCCTAAAGCTTGACACTGCCAAAGCCAGATAGTATACTGAAATCAGTCCCGGCGCTCACGCGCTGGATTTACATAATCTATTAAAATACGGAGGTGCACAGAACATGCCAAACGCATATTTTACCATTGAGAAACCGGCCAATGACCCCTTCAAGGGATACCTGCCCGGCAGCCCCGAGCGGGCCGCGCTGAAAGCGGAGCTGGCCAGGCAGTCCGCCGAAGTAGTCAAGATTCCCCTGATCATCGGCGGTAAGGAGGTCTGGACGGAGGAGACCATCCAAGTCACCATGCCGCATGACCACAATCACGTCATCGCGGAATGTTGCATGGCCGGGGAAAAAGAGCTGAACATGGCCATCGATGCCGCTTTGGAGGCCAAGGACGCCTGGGAGGCCATGCCCTGGGAGCACCGCTCCGCCATCTTCCTGAAGGCAGCGGACATGATTACCGGCTCCTACCGCCAGGTGCTGAACGCTTCCACCATGCTGGGCCAGTCCAAGACCGTGTTCCAGGCGGAAATCGACATCGCGGAGCTGGCGGACTTCCTGCGCTTCGGCGTGTGGGGGGCACAGGAAATCTTCAAGGACCAGCCTGCCAGCAGCGATGGGGTCTGGAACAGACAGGACTACCGTCCCCTGGACGGCTTCATCTGCGCCATCTCTCCCTTTAATTTCACCTCCATCGGCGGCAATCTGCCCACGGCCCCTGCCATCGCAGGGAATGTGGCCCTGTGGAAGCCCAGCCGCACGGCGGTGCTCTCCAATTATTACTACATGAAGCTGCTCCAGTGGTGCGGCCTGCCCGCAGGGGTCATCAACTTCGTGCCCTGCACCGGAGGCGACATGTCCAGATATGTGGTGAGCCACCCCAAGATGGCGGGCTTCCACTTCACCGGCTCCACCGGCGTCTTCCAGAGCGTGTGGAAGCAGGTTGGGGAGAACATCGCCTCCTACGCCAACTATCCCAGGCTGGTGGGCGAGACGGGCGGCAAGGACTTCATCTTCGCCCACAATACCGCCGACATCGAGCCTCTGGTGGCGGCCATCGTCCGGGGCTCCTTCGAGTACCAGGGGCAGAAGTGCTCCGCCTGCTCCCGGGCTTTCGTGCCCGCCAGCATCTGGCCTGTGGTGGAGAAGCGCTTAAAGGAGCAGACTGCCACCCTGAAGGTGGGGGATGTCCAGGAGTTCGACACCTTCATGGCCGCCGTAATCGACAAAGCCTCCTTTGAGACCTGCAAGGGATACATCGACAGGGCTGCCGCCTCGCCGGACTGCGAGTTCGTGGCAGGGGGCACCTATGACGACAGCAAGGGCTGGTTCGTACAGCCCACCATCATCCGCTGCAAGACGCCCACCTATGAGTCCATGGTGAAGGAGATCTTCGGGCCCATTGTCTCCATCTATGTGTATGAGGACCAAAAGCTGGATGAGACTTTGGCCATCTGCGACAGCGCCTCCCCTTATGCCCTCACCGGGGCCATCTTCGCCCAGGACAGGGAGGTTATCGTGAAGATGGAGCGGGCCCTGCGCAATTCCTCCGGCAACTTCTACATCAACGACAAGTGCACCGGCGCCGTGGTGGGACAGCAGCCCTTCGGCGGGGCCCGGGCTTCCGGCACCAACGACAAGGCTGGCACTGTGCTGAACATGATCCGCTGGGTCAGCCCCCATACGGTGAAGGAGACCTTCAGCCCTTCCAGCGCCATCGCCTATCCTTATATGACAGAGGCGTAGTAATATGATGGGGCAATAGCATGCCAGGAAGGATGCTCTCTCCATCGAAGTAATGTTTACCTGGGAAAGCTTTTCTTCCCTTCTATGAATCCATGCGCAGGAGGCATCGTTCTATCCCTGCTTTCTGCGCATGGGAATCCTCTTACAAAAGCCAAAATTCTTATCCGTTTTCTATTTCGACACTGTCCTGTCATCTTACCTCCACCGGCAGCATGTATCCCTGTGCGTCAAACCTAATCCGCCCGATGCACAGCTCCCTGTGCCAGCCTTTCCCCTCAGGATAGTCCTCCAGCGGAGTTCCGAAGCGGTGGTAAGCGATCAGGTAGCTGTCCCGGCCGGGCAGCTTCAGGATGCTGTGGTGGCCTGTGCCCAGGATGCCACGGCTGACATCCTTTTGCAGAATGGGATATTTGTATTCCACAGGCCCCTCCAGCTTTTCTGACACGCCGTAGTTGACATGATAGTCCTCGCTGCCCGTATCGTCGCAGGACCAGGTGAAATGATAGAGGCCTCCTCTTTTCAGCACGGTCACGGCTTCACGGAAATCCGTAAGCCCCTCTATGTTCTGCAGTGCATCCTCCTCCACATGGAGCATGTCCTGTGCCAGCCGCACCATGGCCGCGGCCCCGTTTCCGAACAGCAGGAAGCATCTGTCCTCCTCCCAGTACAGGGAAGGGTCTATAGTCTGGCTCATGCGGATACCCCTGCGGCTCATCATCTCCATGGTCAGCAGCGGCTCCTCCATGGCCCGGAAAGGCCCTGTGGGGGACTTTGCCGATGCTACGCCGATGCAGGATGTGCCGCTTTTGTCCTTGGCGCAGAAGTAGAAGAAATACTCCTCTCCCTTTTTCGTGATGCAGGGCGCCCAGGCGCTCCCCACGGCCCAGGG
>CAMQOJ010000572.1 GCA_947003375.1 uncultured Lachnospiraceae bacterium | reverse complement strand
TCCTGCGGCGTTGCGGGATGCACGGACATGGGCAGCCATACTCACAACTCCTGTGGTGTCGCAGGCTGCGCACAGACCGGCCAGCACAGCCATGGAGGAAACAGTGGCGGCCATCATCAATCCGGTCACAGAGGCGGCCATCATTGAGGCCAGGATGCCGCTAAGATAGAGCGGATAGAGAAATTCCTGCTGCTGTCGCCATCCGCTCCAAAAAGCAAGCTCCCTGGTTCTGTAACCAGGGAGCTGTTTTCATGCCGCCGTCCTGCCGGAACAGCCCTTTCAGCTTTGAGCTGCCCCCCCATGCTCACGAAATCCTGATGATCTGCTCATAGAGCAGCAGTTCCTGTGCATTTACATTCCGGTTGTCATGGTAATGCCCGAAGAACCACTTCTTAAACCTGGTATTCTGCCGGATCTCCTCCAGATAAGCGGTGGCGGCATCCGGCCTGTACCCTGCGCCGCCCAGCAGGGTCTGCGTACTGGAGGCGCAGCAGTGGGTCACGATAAAGTCCACGGCATTGCCGTGAGCCGCAAGGTTCCTGCGCCCCTCCTCCATCTCCTCCTGTGAGGGAAGCTCCTGCCGCCACCAGCTTACATGGTTGATACGGTACGGAATCCAGCCCTGATCCAGCTTCCTCTTCTTTCTCTTAAAATCCGGATCCTCCGGCTCCAGGATGCCTCCGTCGATATCATGGCTGCTGGCCCCGCCGAACGTGAAGATGCTTTTCCCATCGATCGCAAATACCTGGCCGCGCATCATATGAATCACGGAAGGCCTGATTTTATGCACCTTGCCGCCATGCCATTCCTCCACGGGGTAGGCATAGAGCCTGTCGAAGTTCTCATGGTTCCCGTCCACGAACAAGGTGGTAAAGGGCTTGCCCTCCAGCCAGTCCATCAGATGCTTCTCTTCCTTATTTTCCCCTCCCTGATTCCAGACCCCACCAAAGTCTCCGCAGACAATGACGTAATCATCCTTCGTCATCTCTTTCTGCTCCGGAAATATCCTGCTGTTGAATCTCCCGAAGTCCTGGTGGCAGTCGCCGGTAATGTAAATCATCTTCCTCACTTCCTTCCGGATCTCCAAATGCTCTTATCCTCGGCAAATCCGCCGTCCCTTCACATCTGTTCGTCGAATCTCCTGTCCTTCCAGTAATACTCCTTGTCCCGCTCATCAATCTTGCGGATGGGCCTGCAGGGATTCCCCACTGCCACCGTATAGTCCGGGATGTCCTTGTTCACGATGCTCCCGGCGCCGATCACCGCATAACTGCCGATGGTGACCCCCGGAAGGACGATTGCCCCGGCTCCTATCCAGGCCCCCTCTCCGATTGTGATCGGGAAGGAATACATAGTACCTTCCGTCCGCCTCTCCGGGTCGATTGGATGGCCTGTGGTGCAGAGGGTGACGTTGGTTCCTATCAGGACGCCCTTCCCTATGGTTATCTCGTAATCATCCACCAGAATCAGGCCGGAGTTGATATAAGTCCCCTCCCCTATGGTGACCGTGGAGCCCACCGCCAGGGTCAGCGGCTGGTTCACCCAGACATCCTCCCCCACGCTCCCGAACATCTGTCTCACCAGCGCATTCCTCTTCTCGATCTCGCTGGGCCTGGACATATTGAATTCATACATCAGATCCTTCACCCGGGCCTGCTGGGCGATGTACTCCTGGGTATCCTCCCAGAGATACCCCTTCGCGATACGCTCCTGTCTCTCTTTCTCTGTCATGTGTCCTTACCTCCTTTTGTCCTGCCGGACATGTTTCCTTTATCTGCGCGCTTCCCCGGTATCCCGCAGGCCGCCGTCTCACCAGGCCTCGGACATCTCTCCGCCGACACCTCTCCGCAGAGCCACCTCTGTAATCAGTATCTGCGCGGCCAAAAGAGCCAGCCCCATCCCGCTGATGCTTTCACTGCCCAAATTCATTCGCTTCTTTTTATTACCTGTATAATCTCACCAATAGATACCAACATCATCCTATCAACACTGTCTTCCCTGCAAAAGCAAACCCATAATGCCGAATCCGCTCTCCGGAAATTCCACGCGCTGTCAGTTCCGTATCATAGTCCTTCTCCTCTATCTGTCGAAGCGCCGCTGCTACTGTATCCGCCAGCGTCTTCTCATCCTCCGAATCATGCACCTTGAATTCCAGCACAAAGGCCGGATCACCATCCCGCAAGGGCTCCAGCATCACATCATATCTCCCAAAACCGCTTTCCCTGTTGGAAGTGATGCGGTATCTATCCGCTAAATCCACCATCAATCCCAATACAAAGCCGTGATAGAACCGTTCCGGTTCCGTAGAACCAGACGGCTTGTTGCCAGCGTCAAAACAGCTGAAAGTAGCCAATGCCGTCCGATTCATATAGACATTCATAGCCTTTGTGTCATCCAGCAGCAATGCCTTAATAAATGCGTTATAGGCAGGGGTATATTCCGCAAACCAACCATCTATCATATGCCGGAACATCAACCGTACTTCCTTATTTGTCAAAGACAGCATATAATCGCATTCACCGTAATTCCCATCTACGGTATAACACTCCACTCTCAGATAGCCGCAGGCCAGGAGCAGGCTCCAGACAGCATGGAGATTATAATCCAACTGGCTGAATATAATCTGTTCATCTATTGACGCATGGAATGATTTTCCCTGCAATAAATCCTCCATGACAATTTTTACTTCTGGAATCCCCTCCCGAATCAGCTTTCCCACGAGACTGTTGGAACTGGTGTTTGCCCAGTAAGCAGCAAAACGCTGCTTGTCAAGGTAGTTGATAATGGACCATGGATTATAAATATCACGCAT
>CAMQOJ010000571.1 GCA_947003375.1 uncultured Lachnospiraceae bacterium | reverse complement strand
TTTCAGCGTTTTGCACAATTATTAATTATGCTTTCCCCACCCCGTGAAAAGTAACAAACTCCCATTTTATGGGAAAATGTGAGATAATAGACTTATGTGCAGGAGCTGGCACAAAGAGGAAGGATGCGCTGTATCATAGAAGGGACTTTCTGGAGGGAATGAGGGAGGCCAGGGAAGCAGGGATTGGGGCGTTTGAATTCTGGTCCTGGTGGCTTCTGCCAGGCATGAGGTCTGCTTCCCGGAGAAGCCTGCGCGGAGAGGCTGAAAAAGAGAGCGGAAAAAAATAACGCCTATTGAAAGTCAGGAGGCATAGGTTTACAATGGAACTACGAGTTGCCGATATCCGAATCGGGAAAAGGATCGGGAAAACCGGAAAGGGCAGGTAAGATGAAAACCCTTCCATTACCGGGCAGGCGGCTTCGGGGAAGCCGTGGACATGCAATTGGTGATGAAGCGCCACCATAAGGCTGAGAAGGTGCCCGGGCCAAATGGAAGCGGATGTGGGGGGATGTCATTGTGATAGTGGGAAAGAAACGTGAAAACGGATGATTATTGACGGTACAACATTGGAGGCAAAGAAGGGATGAGACATTTCAATACAGAAGGGGTATGCAGACCGGAAGAGCATTATATGGTGCGGCTTGACGACAGGCTTGCCTGGATTAAAACGGAGCTGGTTGACAAAAGGAAATATTTCGTCGTAAACAGAGGACGGCAATATGGAAAAACCACGACCCTGAATGCATTGGAGCGGTATCTGAAGGAGGAATATATCGTCCTGGCGCTGGATTTCCAGCTGATGGGCACGGAGGACTTTGCGGACGAGGCCACATTTGTGCGTGTTTTTGCCAGCGCTGTGCTGGAGGGGCTCGCCCTGGCAGGGGCAGACGGCAGGGAAGATCTGCGGAAGCCTTTGGAGGAGCTTACGGATAAGGCGGTAAACAGCAGCCTGAACGAGCTGTTCGTCCGGCTGAGCGGGATGTGCAGGGTTGCGCCAAAGCCCATTGTGCTGATGATCGACGAGATTGACAGTGCATCGAACAATCAGGTATTTCTTGATTTCCTGGCACAGATCAGGGGGTATTATCTGAAGCGGGATAAGATGCCGGCTTTTCATTCCGTGATTCTTGCAGGGGTATATGATATTAAGAATCTGAAGCTGAAGCTGCGCCCCGAAAAGGAGCATCAGTATAACAGCCCATGGAATATCGCCGCAAAGTTTAAGGTTGACATGAGCTTTTCGGCAGCACAGATTGCCGATATGCTGGGGGGATATGAGGCCGATCATCACACAGGGATGTACATCGGGGCGGTGGCGGAGGAAATCTACGCGTATACGTCGGGCTATCCGGTGCTGGTTTCCGCTATCTGTAAGTGCATCAGTGAAGAGCTTCCCCGGGAAGAGGGGCATGAGGATTCGGCGGCGCTCTGGTCAAAGAGGAGCGTGGAGCGGGCGGTGGCGATTCTTTTAAAAGAAAACATGCCTTTGTTCGAAAGCATGGCAAAGCAGCTCGATCTCTATCCGGAGCTGCGCAGCATGATAGAGGACATTCTGTACCGTGGAAAGCGGATACCCTTCAGCCCGGAGGAGAAGTCCATCAATCTCGGTGTCATGTTTGGATTCTTAAAGGAAGAAGACGGGCATGTAGCTGTTGCGAACCGTATTTTTGAGATGTGCCTGCTGAATCTGTTCATGGCGAAGGAGGCCATCACCAGTGACGTGTTTTCACAGGGAGAGACCGACAGGATCGGGTGAAGGAGCTCTCCATCGGCGGAAATACGATTGTGGAAGCCGTGGTTTAGCCATCGTCTCGCTGCCGCCTGGGGAGCAGGGCGCATGTTCACAGCGAAACATGCGCCGTTAAGTTGTTTTCGCCCACGGCCTTGACGAAGCCCAATGACTCATACAGGGAGATTGCAGCAGCGTTGTCGGCATCCACTAAAAGCATCATCTGTTTGGGCCTGTTGAGCTCGATGGCTTTGGCCAGCATGGCCCTTCCGTATCCTTTGCGGCGAAAGTTTTCTTTGACGAACACATCGAAAGGCTCGTTTTCCTCAAACTTATGGGTGATGTCGATATAGCCGACTACCTCGTCCTCTTCTATGGCCAGGATGATGCGGAACCTGTCGGGGGCGTCTATGACCTTTTCCGCGGTCCAATAGCCTTCTTTGGAATGTATGGCGATATATTGTTCCCTGTATTTCGGGCTGTACAGCTCCACTTGAAGGCTGCTCTGGCAGGGGACTTCTCTTTTCAGCAGCATTTTCTGCTGTTCGGTCTCGAATTCGGATTTTTCGTCCAGCAACAGCTTATGGAGGAGATGGTTGCCCGGGTTATAGACGAAATCGGCCAGGCAGCCTTTGTAAGTCCCCTTCAGGAAGGACAGCATCTCTTCATAGGCCTTTGGGCTGCGGGACAGGCCTACCAGCATTTCGATATAGGATTCCTCCTCCAATATCAGGAACACGAACAGGCCGGTGATCTGCGCTCCCTCGAAAACGCCCCAGATTTGGTTTGAGGGCTTGTCCGGGGCATCCAATAGATTGCCGCGTATCTGCTCTTCGTTGCTGAGCATGGGGTCGCTGAAATTCGGGTCGCGGTTTATATCATTGATGAAATCCATGTATTCCTTTGCGCTGGTTAATCGCTTTAACATAAGAGACTTCCTCCAAATCTGATTATCTAAGGGCTATAATAGAATTGAAGAGCTAATTCTATTATCTAAGGGCTATTATAACAGAGAAAAAATGTTTATTCCACTTCTATTTGCTCATATTGTTACAATTCACGGCCTAGCCGATAAAGAAAACCCCGCAGTTATTGATAGCGG
>CAMQOJ010000570.1 GCA_947003375.1 uncultured Lachnospiraceae bacterium | reverse complement strand
GATGTGTATAAGAGACAGGTCCGGCAGGGCCAGCTGGTCACCGCCGATACGGACAATGGCCTGGGGATTCGGACCGCCACCGAAGGAGAACGACGGGCGCGGGGGCTTCTGCCGGAGGAACAAAATTCCAAAAATACAGGCAATATGATGATACAGGGATGGTGAGGAACATGATCTGGATAACAGGCGATACCCACAGAAATTTTACACGCTTCACCCCCGCGCATTTCCCGGCGATGATGGGGATGACGAAATCAGATATCACCATAGTCGCGGGCGACTTTGGAGCAGTATGGCATGGGGACCGCAGGGACGACATTCAGCTGGCCTTGCTGGAGGACCTGCCCTTCACGGTGGCCTTCGTGGATGGAAACCATGAGAACTTCGACGTCCTCGCGAAATATCCTGTCGAGGAATGGAACGGCGGCAAGGTCCAATTTATCCGCCCCCATGTGATCCACCTCATGCGAGGGCAGGTCTTCACACTGGAAGGACGCGCCTTCTTCACCATGGGCGGAGCCTCCTCTCACGACATTGAGGACGGCATTCTGGATATGGACGACCCGGATTACCAGAGAAAATATACCCGCCTGCTCCTGGAGAACAAACGTCACTTTCGGATACGGGGCCGTTCCTGGTGGCCGGAGGAACTGCCTTCCGCAGAGGAATACGCCGAGGCCCAGCGGAACCTGGACGCCCACGATTGGGCGGTAGATTACATCATCACCCATAGCCCGCCCACCAGCTTCGCGGCTATTCTGAATCGGCCCAGAGACGAACTGACGGATTTTCTGGAGGAAATCCGTCAGAGGGCCGGCTACCGGCGCTGGCTGTTCGGACACTGCCATGGTGACCGGATGCTGGAAGGGAAGCACCAACTGCTGTACAGACAGATCGAGCGGATTCTGTAGCAAAGCAGCGAAAATCCCGGCGGCAGCCGGGTTTTTCGTCGCCCTGCTATGTCACCCAATCTCGCCGTTGACTTCTCCAAAAACCTGTGCTATAGTGTGAGCGTTCATCGGAGGATGCTGTAATCCGCGACTACAGCGCCGGATAAGATGACGCAGGAACCTTTCGTCGGAGGGCGGGCGCAACTGCCGGATAAGACGACTGTGTTCCAGCGTGTCGTCTTGTCCGGCGTTTTGCTGTAGTCCGGCGGCGTCAAATTGGAAACGAGGGTGAGTGAAATGAAGGAAAAACAGAACTTTACCCAGGGGCGGATTCTCTCCTCCCTGGTCCTCTTCGCCCTGCCGGTGCTGCTGGCGCTGTTTTTGCAGACCATGTACGGCGCGGTGGACCTGCTCATCGTGGGCCAGTTCGGCGGAGAGTTGGCGGACGTGTACGTCTCGGCGGTTTCTACGGGCAGCCAGATCATGCACACCGTCACCCTGGTCATCACCGGGCTCTCCATGGGCCTGACGGTGTTCGTGGGCAACAAGATCGGGGCCGGGATGCGGGAGGAGGCCGGGAAGATCATCGGCAGCGGCATCTGGCTCTTCGGCGTCATCGCGGCGGCGGTCACTGTAGCCATGGTTCTGGCCTCCTCTCTTCTGGCGGAGGTCATGCGGGCCCCGGAATCGGCCTTCGCGCAGACGGTCTCCTATATCCGAATCTGCTCCGCCGGGGCGGCGTTCATCGTGGCCTACAACCTGGTGGGCAGTATTTTCCGTGGAATCGGAGACTCCAAAATCCCCCTGTTGACGGTAGCCATCGCCTGCGTGCTGAACATCGCCGGGGACCTGCTCCTGGTGGCGGGCTTTCACATGGGCGCCGCCGGGGCCGCCATTGCCACGGTGTTCGCCCAAGCGGTCAGCGTGTTGCTGTCCCTGGTTATTATCCGGCGACGCGCCCTGCCCTTTACGTTCTCCGTAAGGGACATCCGGGCCAAGGGCGTCTACATCAAAACCATCCTGAAGCTGGGCACGCCCATCGCCCTCCAGGACCTGCTGGTGAATATCTCCTTCCTGATTATTATCGCTATCGTCAACACCATGGGTCTCACCGCATCGGCAGGGGTGGGCGTGGCGGAGAAGCTCTGCGGCTTTCTGATGCTGGCCCCCTCCGCCTATATGCAGTCCATGTCCGCTTTCGTGGCCCAGAACATCGGGGCCAGGAAGCCGGGGCGGGCCCGGAAGGCCCTGCTGTACGGCATCACGTCCTCATTTCTGGTCAGCACAGCCATGGCCTACTTCTAGTTCTTCCATGGGGACCTGCTGGCGGGAATCTTCGCCCGGAAGACCGACGTCATCCTGGCGGCGGCGGACTATCTGCGCGCCTACGCCATCGACTGCCTGCTGACCAGCTTCCTGTTCTGCTTTATCGGGTACTTCAACGGCTGCGGGCAGACCGCCTTCGTCATGCTCCAGGGCGTCGCCGGGGCCTTCGGCGTCCGGGCCCCAGTCTCCTGGCTCATGAGCCGGAGGGCGGGCGCGTCGCTGTTCCACATCGGGCTGGCGACCCCGGCTTCCACCCTGGTGCAGATTGCGCTGTGCTTCGGGCACTTCGGCTTTCTGCTGCGGCGGCAAAAGAGGATGGATTCCCTGAAAAGTCATACTTAAAATAAGGAAAACTTACCGCCCAGAGCTGTACCAGATATATTGGTGAGCCTGGGCGGTTTTTATAAAAAGGCTTGAAATGCCAGAAAGGAGAAGCCAATGAACATTCGGAAACCAGTCAATTACAGCGCCATGTTCGCAACGATGGATTTACTGATGAAAGCGTCCCTGCCGCAGATGGAGCTGTATTGCGAAATTGGCAAGCTCGTCAGCGCAAGACCAGGAAAAGGCGCGGCGGTTGCTGCCGCCGAATATCTCGGCAAGGCATATCCCAACTC
>CAMQOJ010000569.1 GCA_947003375.1 uncultured Lachnospiraceae bacterium | reverse complement strand
CTCTTCGTCGGCAGCGTCAGATGTGTATAAGAGACAGGAAAAGGAGTACACCAGAAATCCCCGCAACGTCATATCCAGCAGTTCCGGGTCATATCCCACGAAAATCAGGGCCAGAGGCCGCGCCAGGCCCTCCGCAAGGACCACCATGCCCACCGAGAAGATGCCGATCAGGACAAGGCTCTTTTTCAGCAGCCCCTTCAGTTCCTCATGGTTCCCCGCGCCGTAGTGATACCCCACCACAGGGGCCACGCCCACGGAATAGCCGATGAAAGCCGCCAGGAATATCATATTTACGTACATCAATACACCATACGCCGCCACTCCGTCCTCCCCGGCGTACTTCATCAGTTGGATATTGTACAGCATGCCCACCACAGACATGGAGATATTGGACATCAGCTCGGAGGAGCCGTTGGCGCAGGCCTTCAGCAATGCCCGCCCGTCGAATTTCGTCCTGGTGAGCCGCAGCAGGCTTGTGTTGGGACGGCCGAAATAGACCAGCGGGATGATGCCGCCGACGGACTGGCTGATGGCCGTAGCCGCGGCCGCGCCCACAAGCCCCCAGCGCAGCATCCCCACGAACACAGCGTCCAGCACCATATTGGCCACCCCGGCCGCCACCGTGACGGCCAGCCCCAGCTTCGGCTTCTCCGCCGTGATGAAGAAGCTCTGGAACTCATACTGCAGAATCAATGCCGGGAGCACTGCCAGGATGATTCGCCCGTACACCACGCAGTTGTCCAGCAGCTCCCCTTCCGCTCCCAGCCATGCAGCGACAGGGCGGATTACCACAATGCCCAGCGCACCGATCAGGATGCCGCATATGGCAGATACATAGATGAACAGCGAGAACAGCCGCTTCGCCCTCTCCTTATCCCCTGCCCCCATGGTGATGGCGATGAGGGCGCTGCCGCCGGTGCCGAACATGAAACCCACCGTGCCCAGAATCATCAGGAAAGGCATGATAAAATTTACCGCCGCAAAGGGCGTCTTCCCCACGAAATTCGACACGAAGAACCCGTCCACCACGCCGTAGATGGATGTGAAGACCATCATGATGATGGACGGGAACGTAAACCTCAGTAATTTTTTGTAATCAAAGCTGTCTGACAATTGAATCTTCATTTTAACCTCCCTGTGTGCATCGGCACACGAATCAATACCCGATTATACGTTCTTAAGCTCCCTGACCCCTTCCCTGAGCGCTTTCATATACTGTTCCGTCAGCTCCAGATACTGCTCCAGCTGAGCCTTGGGCCAGGAAGCCAGGATGCCGTTCTCAATCTCTATCAGCCGTACCACAGTGCGCTCCGCCAGCTCCTGTCCCTTCTGCGTGAGGCACACCTGCTTCCTCCTGCCCCCGAGCCCCTCCAGGTAGGCGAATCCCTCTTCCTCCAGCTTCCGGAGCGCGGAGTTGATGGTCTGCTTGCTGATTCCGGTCAACAGACAGATCTCCCCCAGCGGACAACTGCCTCCCTTGTCACAGAGGACATACAATATCTGCATGACGCTGTCGGACATGCCCATCCGCAGGGCGGCCTCATGATACACCGCATCCGTCTCGCTCACCAGATGGTTGAACCGCCTCATCCCCTCGCTGGTCACGCCTGCCATACCTGCCACGCCCTCTGCCTCCTCCACATCCGAAAAGCTCCCTCCGGTGATGCCTGTCACGCCTTCCATGCCGCGCCTCCCTTCATGCCGCCCACAGGGCTCCCCTAATCTGCGGGAGCCTCCGCCATGGCTGCTGCCGTCTCCGCTCCCATTTCCAGTTCTATATCCACTCCTCTTCCCCACCGAGTCCCCTCCTGCGGGCATACATCCAGCATGCCGTCAGCATGTACGAAATCGTACTATTTTTTGTGTATTCCCATTTTAGTACGATTTCGTACAAAAGTCAAGAGGTTTTTCTCAGGACATGGGAAAAGGGTCCTGACCTTTTGCCAGAACCCTTTCCAAAACGCCGCAGCCCCGTCCGCCATAGGGATGCACCCTCGCCCGGCCTCCCCGGGACGGCGCCTCTTTTTTACGCCTGTCGCCGGACAGGCCGAAGAAAATCTCAGGAAAGCAGCGCCATCAGCGCCTCCGGATTCCCGTCCGCCGAGAACACATCGATGCCATCAATGTCCCCGGCCCTGTCCGAAAAGGCCGGGAACAGAAAGCCCTGCCGGGGCTCCCCGGCCTCATAGTCCCCGTCCACGGGACAGATCGCGCAGACCAGGAAGCTGTAGATCTCCTCCGACTCCCGCTGCTGCACCTTGTCGCTGCCCTTCAGGGGAATGTCATAATTTCCATGAAAGACGTAAATGCCATAGGAAAAGCCCGGCTGATACCGCTCCCCTATGTATTCGTACAGGGAGAGCAGCAGCGCGTCATTCTTCAGCTCGCACTCCCGCAGCGCCATCAGCAGCTGCCAGACGCTTCCCGGCCCCTGGCCCTCCGGCCGGAAGCGGAAGCCCTTCAACTGCCGGTTCGTCTCCGAAAAGGGCACCGCCTTGGCGATCCGCAGGTTCTTCGTCTTGTCCGCGCCTGAAAGCTTCTGGAAATGGGTGTTGAAGGTGCCGTCCACATACCCCTCCCCGTCCATATATCCGCCGGCTATCCTGCCGAAACAGTTCCTCGCGATCGTCATCCTCCTGGTAAGCTCCAGCATGTCCTCCCGATTTACCCGCATGATTCCCCTCCCATTCTTAGTCCTGCTTTTCCAAGTGTTATTGTACCGCCTCGCCCCGGGGCGTGTCAATCCCGGTTTTGCCCGCTGTTACGCATATCCTGCCCCGCTGTTACAGTTCACGGCTTTGCCGTAAACTGTAACATGATGCACACAAAATGAGCA
>CAMQOJ010000568.1 GCA_947003375.1 uncultured Lachnospiraceae bacterium | reverse complement strand
GAGATGGAGGTGTGGGCCCTGGAGGCCTACGGCGCGTCCTATACCCTGCAGGAGATCCTCACGGTGAAGTCAGACGACGTGGTGGGCCGCGTGAAGACCTATGAGGCCATCATCAAGGGGGAGAACATCCCCGAGCCCGGCATTCCCGAATCCTTCAAGGTGCTGCTGAAGGAGCTGCAGGCCCTGGGACTGGACGTGAGGGTGCTGCGGGAGGACCAGACGGAAGTGGAGATTATGGAGACCATCGATTACGGCGACACGGATTACCGCTTCGAGATGGGAGACGACCGCAAATACGATGATTATGACAATGGCGCGCTGGGCACCATGGGATATCAGGCGCAGGAGTTCGACGAGAGCGGTGAACTGATGAACTCTGAGGACGAGGAAGACGAGGATGAGGACTTCGAGGACGAGGAAGACGGCATGGACTTCGAAGAGGATTCCGAGGACTTCGGGGAGGTTGAGGAATTCTGATGCCGGTTCGTGGCGGCCCGGGCCGCACAGAGCGATTACCCATTAGGAATCGTCAGATTCCTTGGGAAAAAGTAAGGAAGGAGTGCCATTCATGTCAGAGACAAAAAATGAGGCAACAGCATACCAGCCTATGACCTTTGACGCCATCAAAATAGGCCTGGCTTCACCTGAAAAGATCCGCGAATGGTCCCATGGCGAGGTCATGAAGCCCGAAACCATCAACTACAGGACGCTGAAGCCCGAGAGGGACGGCCTGTTCTGCGAGAAGATATTCGGGCCCAACAAGGACTGGGAGTGCCATTGCGGAAAATATAAGAAGATCAGATACAAGGGCGTAGTCTGCGACCGCTGCGGCGTTGAGGTGACGAAATCCAGCGTCCGCAGGGAGCGCATGGGCCATATCGAGCTGGCCGCGCCTGTGTCCCACATCTGGTATTTCAAGGGGATTCCCAGCCGGATGGGACTGATTCTGGACCTCTCCCCCAGAGTGCTGGAGAAGGTGCTCTATTTCGCCTCCTATATCGTGCTGGATCCCGGCGAGACGGGCCTGGACTTTAAGCAGATCCTGTGTGAGAAGGAATACCAGGATGCCAGGGAGATGTATGGGAACAAGTTCCGGGTAGGCATGGGCGCGGAGGCCATCAAGGAGCTGCTCCAGGCCATCGACCTGGAACTGGAGGCGGAGGAGCTGAAGGCCGGCCTGAAGGAGTCCTCCGGCCAGAAGCGGGCCCGCATCATCAAGAGGCTGGAGGTGGTGGAGGCTTTCCGGGAATCCGGGAATATGCCTGACTGGATGATTATGGACGTGATTCCGGTGATTCCGCCGGACATCCGCCCCATGGTACAGTTGGACGGCGGCAGGTTCGCCACCTCCGACCTGAACGACTTATACAGAAGGATCATCAACAGGAACAACCGCTTAAAGAGGCTGCTGGAGCTGGGCGCTCCGGACATCATCGTCCGCAACGAGAAGAGGATGCTGCAGGAGGCTGTGGACGCCCTGATCGACAACGGGCGCAGAGGCCGTCCTGTGACAGGCCCCGGCAACCGTGCCCTGAAATCCCTGTCAGACATGCTCAAGGGCAAGACGGGACGGTTCCGCCAGAACCTCCTGGGCAAGCGCGTGGACTATTCCGGCCGTTCCGTTATCGTGGTGGGGCCGGAGCTGAAGATCTACCAGTGCGGCCTGCCCAAGGAGATGGCCATTGAGCTGTTCAAGCCCTTCGTGATGAAGGAGCTGGTGGCCAAGTGCATCAGCCAGAACATCAAGAACGCCAAGAAGCTGGTGGATAAGATGGACAATCAGGTCTGGGACGTGCTGGAGGAGGTCATCAAGGAGCATCCCGTGATGCTCAACCGCGCCCCCACTCTGCACAGGCTGGGCATCCAGGCATTCGAGCCCATTCTGGTAGAGGGTAAGGCCATCAAGCTCCACCCCCTGGTGTGTACGGCTTTCAACGCGGACTTTGACGGAGACCAGATGGCAGTGCATCTGCCCCTTTCCGTGGAGGCCCAGGCGGAGTGCCGCTTCCTGCTCCTGTCGCCCAACAACCTGTTGAAGCCCTCCGACGGCGGCCCTGTGGCAGTGCCGTCCCAGGACATGGTGCTGGGCATCTACTACCTGACCCAGGAGAGGCCGGGTTCCCTGGGAGAGGGGAAGCACTTCAAGAACGTGAACGAGGCCATACTGGCTTATGAGAATAAATATCTGACCCTGCACTCCAGGATCACCGTCAGGGTGTCCAAGAAGAACGCGGAGGGCGAGACTGTCACCGGAAATGTGGAATGTACGCTGGGACGTTTCATCTTCAACGAAATCCTGCCCCAGGACCTGGGCTTCGTGGACAGGAGCGTGCCGGAGAACTTCCTGAAGCCGGAGGTGGACTTCCATGTGGACAAAAAGGGCCTGAAGAAGATTCTGGAGAAGGTCATCAACACCCACGGCGCGTCCAGGACGGCGGAGGTGCTGGACGATGTGAAGTCCATCGGCTACAAGTATTCCACCCAGGCGGCCATGACGGTGTCCATCTCCGACATGACCGTGCCTGCCAAAAAGCCGGAGCTGCTGGCCCAGGCCCAGGCCACCGTGGATAAGATCTCCACCAACTTCCGCAGGGGCCTGATCACCGAGGAGGAGCGCTACCGCGCGGTGGTGGAGACCTGGAACGAGACCGATAAGGAACTGACGGACGTGCTGCTGGCAGGTCTGGACAAATACAACAATATCTTCATGATGGCGGACTCCGGCGCCCGTGGCTCCAACCAGCAGATCAAGCAGCTTGCGGGCATGCGCGGTCTGATGGCGGATACCACAGGCCGTACCATCGAGCTGCCGATTAAGTCGAATTTCCGTGAAGGACTGGACGT
>CAMQOJ010000567.1 GCA_947003375.1 uncultured Lachnospiraceae bacterium | reverse complement strand
GCTCGGAGATGTGTATAAGAGACAGCTCCCTGGTGGCCCGGATGGCAAGCTGCCTGCCCGCGTCATTGGCGGAGGCATCGATGGCCCGCTCCACGCCCCTGCCTCCCGTGACGGCCAGGATCTCCTCCAGGGCGTCCTCGCCGGGCTTGAACACATAGTCCGCCAGGCCCAGCTTCTTCGCCAGCTCGATGCGGTATTCGTTCATCTCCACCCCGATCAGCCGGTTGGCCCCCATGGCCTTGGCCAGCATCAGCGCCGCCAGGCCCACAGGCCCCAGCCCCGTCACCAAGACGCAATCGTTGCCGCAGATGCCGATCTTCTCGATGGCCTCGTAGACCGTGCCGAAACCGCAGGCCACCTGGGCCCCGTCCTTGTAGGTCAGCTCGTCGGGCAGCTCGATGAGGTCCTTCTCCTCCGCCAGGATATAGGGGGCCATGCCGCCGTTGCGCTGCCAGCCGTAGGCCTGGCGGAATCTGCTCTTGCAGGATATGTAATAGCCCCTCCGGCAGTCGTTACAGACTCCGCAGCCGGAGATATGGTACACGATGACCCTGTCGCCCTTCTTGAAGCGCTTCAGGCCTTCCCCCTCCTCCACGATGACGCCGCAGGGCTCGTGGCCCGCCACCATGCCGGGGATGTACCCCTCGGGCCCTTTTCCCGTGTGCTCCCTGTAGATGCAGCGGATGTCGCTGCCGCAGATAGTGGTGGCTTTGGTCTGCACCAGCACCTGTCCATGCCCCGGCGTGGGCACCTCGAAATCCTTCAGTTCCACCGTGCTGTCGCCGGGCAGCACTGCCCCCTTCATCAACATTTTTACAGCCATGCTCTCCCTCGCTTTCCGCAAGCCTATCGCCTGCTGATCCATAGTAGGCATATCGCCCCGTTGATCCGTACTTTGTTCCTACCCTGATTATATACGAAGCGGAGCCTGTTTTTAAGCGGGATATCTGCCGTCTTTTTTATAAAAATGTCGTGTTTTTGTATCTTTTTTATGTTATGATGTTCACAGAGGGCCAGCCCGGCGCCCTGCCCGGAACCTGCAGCGCCATGAATCCGTGCTCCACAGAAAGGAGACCTTCCCCATGAACCCAAACCGTCTGAACCTGAACCTCTCGTTTTCCCTGGAGGGCATCCCTGTCCAGGCCGTCAATATGACCTGCGAGCGCTTCCTGCGCACCATCCCCTCCCACAGCCACGGAAGCGGCAGCTATGAGATCCATTACATCCCCTCGGGATACGGAAAGCTGACGGCTGACGGTCACATTTTTGACATCGGGCCGAACACTCTCTTCGTCACCGGCCCCCATGTGGAGCATGCGCAGGCCCCCAGGCCCCAGGAGCCCATGCTGGAGTACTGCGTCTATCTGAAGATAAAGGAAAACGCCAGGCGCAAGGAAGACGCTCCCGTGATGGACAGCTTCACCGCCACCCCCTTCTGGTTCGGGGCGGACACCCAGGGCATCCACAGCCTCATGCACCAGCTTGCCGGTGAACTGGAGCGCCGCCCCATCGGTTACCTGGACCAGGCCAGGCTCCTGCTGTCCCAACTGCTGATCTACATCGTCCGCAATTATCAGAGCGCCCGCCCGGGCCACACGATTCCGGCCCAGAGCAGCCTCGCCGACCTGACCTCCGTCATCATAGAAGAATACTTCCTCTATGAGTACCGCAACCTTTCCCTGGAGGAGCTGGCAAAAAGGCTTGGGCGCAGTCCGAGGCAGACCCAGAGGCTCCTGCTGGAATACTACGGCAAATCCTACCAGCAGAAAAAGGCGGAGGCCAAAATGTCAGCCGCCGCCCTTCTGCTCGCCGATAAGTCCAAAAACATGGCGTCCATCTCGGAAGAGCTGGGATACTCCTCCCCGGAGCATTTCTCCGCCGCTTTCCGGGGCTATTACGGCACCACGCCCCGGGAATACCGCAAGGGGCTGTAGAAGGAACAGGTCAATGGCAGCTTTTCCAATCAAATTTGATTTTTTCCATCTGATTCAGAATTGCTGTCTTTGTGTTTCCATTCAAATAGCTTTGGTTCAGTACCTTTTTTGAATATGCAAAATAAGTATCCTTTGATTCCTCAATCAGCAGCGCGGTAAAATATCGCTCCCAGCTAAAAAAGTCCCTGCTCTCCACATAGTCAAAGGTTCTGTCCAACCTGCTCTCAATGTCCCTGCCTTTCAGGACGCCTGCGGATAAAATTAACCATTCAAAGGATTCCGGCAGATATAATGCCGCGTTCTCCCTGTCCCCCATAAGCTTCATGACCCTGTCTATTTCCGGGCCGAATGCCGCGCCGTCCGCAATCAAGAGAATCTTCCGTGACCACTATTTCCGGCCTTACCTCAGCCCCCAATCCCTCCATCCTGTAAATGCGGTAAAATTCATGGTAGCATTGCTTCAATGCCCCATATTTTCCGGAAGTGCGGATTCCATAGATTTCCTCAACACTGTAGGGGAGCGCCGACAGGCTCTCTCTGGATACAATCACATAATAATTATCCGTCAGCCGAATCTCCCTTGCAAAATCATCTGACTTTACGAATTCATTTCCCTCGTCAATGAACACGATACTGTCCCTGATTCCGGACAGTTGTTCCTTCCAGAGGATTCCGGACAGCACCTGACAGGCCTTGTCGCAGTGCAGCTCCACGGGACTCCCCGCAGGATTGTTCACATGTTCCTGGATCATATCCACAAGTGTAGTCTTTCCAGTAGCACTGTCCCCTCGGATGACCGTAAGGTTTCGCTTCACCTCGAATTCGTAGCGGAGGCGCTTTGTAGCAACAATGACTTTATGCCTGCCCTTCATCTATTCCCTCCCCCTTATACGAATTCACCTGCAATCACC
>CAMQOJ010000566.1 GCA_947003375.1 uncultured Lachnospiraceae bacterium | reverse complement strand
GAATCCAAAAAAGAAGTAAAGGCAGGGAATAAATTACTATGTTTCATTTCTAAAGCTTGAATCGCTGTAGCCCGCATAAACACTGGGGTTACAGCGATTCATTGTCTACGCAACTGTTAAAGACAGGACTATAACACAATGTCCTACATATTGCCATATCATAAGTTAATCTCCAGCTTTGACGCTTAAACTTTTATATCTTCTCTTAAAGCATTGAGATTTTGCCTTTCTCCTCCGCGTCAACACCCCTTGCACATGAAGGCCGCATGTGCCCTGTACTTCCCCGCGATATATGGGGTGCGCCCCTCCTTGTACCGCAAGATGTATCTTCATCCCTTCCCGTTGCACCTTTCAAAGAACTCTTCACAGGCATACAGGCTCCACACATTTTCAATCATCATGTCTGAATTGAATTCTTCGCTTATCTTTCTGCAGACGGCTATCAAACATATCATGGGAAGGCCATTGCTTTAAACGATACAGCCCATGTCACCATGGAACGAAGGACTTCCAGACTATAGAAATATAATCATTCTCCAAGACCAATGCCATGGTGCTACATGGTTTATCAACATGAACTCTCCATTGACTTTTCCAGAGAATCCCTTAAAATAGAACCATGGAATCAAGTCTTATAGGTTCTGCGGTAGCCCCCTGCAGGGCAGCGCAGACAGGGCAAATATTTTCCAGGAGGGTGTCACCATGGCAAGGACGGTAGGTATCGGACATCAGGACTTCGGGCAGTTGATTCGGTCAGGTTGTTTCTACATCGACAAGACTCAATTTATAAAGGAGTGGTGGGAGAACAATGACATAGTCACCCTGATTACCCGGCCAAGACGTTTCGGCAAGACCCTTAACATGAGCATGGTGGAGCATTTTTTCTCTGTGGAACATTCAGGCGGCGGGGAACTTTTTGAAGGGTTCTCCATCTGGCAGGCCAAGACTGGCAAGGACGGTTCCCCTGGAGGGGAAAATCCTCTGGAAGCGGATTATGAGTATAGGCAGCTACAGGGGACCTATCCCGTCATCAGCCTGTCCTTTGCCAAGGTGAAGGAGACGGACTTCACCAACGCAAGGAAGAAGATATGCCTGATCATCAAGGATTTGTATAATAAATATGCCTTCCTGGCCGACAGCGGCTGTCTGAACCAGGACGAGAAAGGCACATGGCAGGAGATATCGGTGGAGATGGAAGACTATATGGCAGCCGATTCCCTGAACGCCTTGTCCAATTACCTGTCGCGCTACTATGGGAAGAAAGTCATCATCCTGCTGGACGAGTATGATACTCCTATGCAGGAGGCCTATCTGAACGGCTATTGGACGGAGCTGTCGGACTTCATGAAAGGATTGTTCAATGCCGCGTTCAAGACGAACCCTTACCTGGAGAGGGCGATCCTGACCGGGATTACGCGAATCAGCAAGGAATCGCTGTTCTCGGATTTGAACAATCTGGAGGTAGTGACTGCCACGTCCAATAAATATACAGATTCCTTTGGCTTCACAGAGGAAGAGGTATTCGCCGCATTGGACGAATATGGTTTGGGCGGGAAGAAACAGGACGTGAAGAGCTGGTATGATGGCTTTGTCTTTGGGGACAAGCGGGACATCTACAATCCCTGGTCCATCCTGAACTTCCTGGACAAGGGCAGGCTGGATGCCTACTGGGCGAACACCAGCTCCAACAGCCTGGCAGGGAAGCTGATCCGCGGGAGCGGCCCGGAGGTGAAGATGGTGATGGAGAGCCTTCTGAAGGGAGATGCCTATCATACGGCATTGGACGAGCAGATTGTCTTCAATCAATTGGATTATAAGGGCAGTGCCGTCTGGAGCCTGCTCCTTGCCAGCGGCTATCTGCGCGTGGATTCGGTCGTCTTTGATATGGAAAGGGGAAGGCCGGAATATGACCTGGCCCTGACGAACAGGGAAGTCCAATCCATGTTCGAAGGGATGGTTGACGAGTGGTTCAAGGAATACACCCCCGCCTACAATGGGTTCGTGAAGGCCCTGCTGAAAGGCGACCTCCGCGAGATGAACCTTTACATGAACCGGGTGGCTCTGGATACTTTCAGCTTCTTTGACAGCGGGAACAGGCCATCCGAAGCGAACGAGCCGGAGCGGTTCTACCATGGCTTCGTCCTGGGGCTGCTGGTGGATCTGCGTGGGCAATATGTGGTCAATTCCAACAGGGAAAGCGGTTTCGGCAGGTACGACGTGATGCTGGAGCCGCAGGACCAGGGGGACGATGCGCTGACAAATAATCGCTTTAAAGACGCTATAACAAATAATCGCTTTAAAGATGCGATTATTATGGAATTCAAGGTACATGACCCGGAAGGGGGAGAGCGGAAGCTGGAAGACACGGTACAGTCTGCATTGAAGCAGATTGAAGACATGAAGTATGCGGCGGCTCTGGAAGCGAAAGGCATTCCAACGGACAGGATTCGGAAGTATGGCTTTGCGTTTCGGGGGAAGGAAGTGCTGATTGGGTGAGGGTATTCCAGCTGGCTTCCACACAATATTTTGAAAAATTGTAATTTTGTCTTCTAATTTTGTGCAAAAAGCAGTTGGAATGCCTGGCGAATTTTGGTATAATAAAAAACAGTCGGGCAATAAGGCCGATTCATTGAGTTTTGCCTTAAAATAGATTGAGAGTGTGAAAGGAGAAAGAAGTGAAGAAGACGAACACGACGGAAGCAAAGACGCAGACGGACATGCCGGAAGCCTCTGAGAAGAAGCCCACGTTCGACAAGGAGCTTTTCAAGAGGAGTGTCCTGTATAATGTCATGAACATGTACCGCAAGACCTTAGAGGAAGCCACTCCCCAGCAGATTTTCCAGGCAGCGGC
>CAMQOJ010000565.1 GCA_947003375.1 uncultured Lachnospiraceae bacterium | reverse complement strand
GGCTTCGCTGGCCGGGGCGGCTTCCGGCGCCGGGGCAGGCCGGGAGGGGACCGGGAATCCCGCACGGCTGCCCGGCGCCGCGGGCAGTCTCTCCGCCTCCCCCGCGGGCAGGCAGGACGGCGCTTCCGCCTCCGGCGGGGCTTCCCGGTCCGATGCGAAGCAGGACTGGATCGCCAAAAAGGAGGAACAGGCCAGGATACGCAAGAAGGAGAACGACCTGAAGAAATGCGAGGAGAAAATCGCCGCCCTGGAGGACCGGAGCGGGGAAATCGACAGCCTGCTGTCCGACCCAGCCGTCGGCACCCAGGTGGCCAGGCTCCAGGAGCTCACCACGGAACAGGCCCGCATCCAGGAGGAGCTGGAGCGCTTGTATGCGGAGTGGGAAACGCTGGCCGAGTGATTCTTCCGTTGACAGTCTCCCTTTTTCAAAAATCGGGAATCCGTCCCGATACGCATTCCGACGGATTCCCGTTATTTTATCGCCTATATCACGACAGGCTTTCCAGCGTCTCCCGGATCGCTTTGATGAAGTCCAGGCTGTTCAGGATGACCGGGTTCTCGCAGGTGGAAATCAGCGACAGGCTCTTTGTCATCTTCCCGTCCTCCACGGTCTTCACGCAGGCCAGCTCCAGCCTGTCGGCAAAGGCCATGAGTTCCCTGTTGCCGTCCAGCTCTCCGCGCTTGCGCAGGGCTCCCGTCCAGGCGAAGATGGTGGCGATGGAATTGGTGGAGGTCTCCTCTCCCTTCAGATGCTTGTAGTAATGGCGCTGCACCGTGCCGTGGGCCGCCTCGTACTCGTAGACACCGGAGGGCGACACCAGCACCGAGGTCATCATGGACAGGTCGCCGTAGGCCGTGGCCACCATATCGGACATGACATCACCGTCATAATTTTTGCAGGCCCAGATGAAGCCGCCCTCGGAGCGAATCACCCTGGCCACCGCGTCGTCGATCAGGGTATAGAAATACTCGATTCCCAGCGCCTCGAACTTCTCCTTGTACTCCGCCTCATAAATCTCCTGGAAGATGTCCTTGAAGGTATGGTCGTACTTCTTGGATATGGTGTCCTTGGTGGAGAACCACAGATCCTGCTTCGTGTCCAGCGCATACCCGAAGCAGGCCCTGGCAAAGCTTTCGATGGACTTCTCCGTGTTGTGGATGCCCTGCAGGATGCCCGCCCCGGTGAACTCGTGGATAGGCTCCCTGATCACGGTTCCGTCCGCCGCGGTGAACACCAGCTCTGCCTTGCCGGGCCCCGGCACCTTGATCTCCGTATTCTTGTACACATCCCCGTAGGCATGGCGGGCGATGGTGATGGGCTTCGTCCAGTTCTTCACATAGGGGACGATCCCCCTGATCAGGATAGGGGCGCGGAACACCGTGCCGTCCAGAATGGCGCGGATGGTGCCGTTGGGGCTCTTCCACATCTCCTTTAAGTCGTATTCCTTCATCCTGGCCCCATTGGGGGTGATGGTGGCGCATTTCACGGCCACGCCGTACTTCAACGTGGCGTTGGCGGAGTCCACCGTGACCTGGTCGTCCGTGGCGTTTCGGTGCTCCAGCCCCAGGTCGTAGTATTCCGTCTTCAGGTCGATATAGGGGAGCAGCAGCTCGTCCTTGATCATCTGCCAGAGGATTCTGGTCATCTCGTCCCCGTCCATCTCCACCAGCGGTGTGGTCATCTCTATCTTCTTCATCTAAAAATTACCTCCATTCCAGTTCCGCCCATACGCTCTCGGCACCTTCCCCGCATAGGATTTCCGGCCGCTTAGCCATGCGTCCGTAAATCCTATGGGCGCCTCAAGCTCATGGGCTGTTTCTATTTAAGTCGCTGCGCGACGGTACTAAAGAGTAAAGTCGCTTTACTGGCTATTTTCGTTCTTCTTTGGCATAGGCCTCCCGCAATCCATTTTTGACCATGTTCTCGTAGGCATTTATCATATGCTGATGGGCCAGCTGCTCTGCCAGCTCCCCGTCCCCCGCCTTGATGGCCTCCATGATCCCCTTGTGCTCCGCATTGGATTTCGGCCCCCTGTTCACATTGGCCAGGGTCTTCTTCCGCACCCGGAGCACATACTCGTGAAAGGCTTTCAGTTCATGCTCCAGAATCTTGCTGTCGCAGGCCTCATACATGATGTCATGGAAACGGTTGTCCAGCTCCGCCAGCTGCTCCAGATGCCCTTTTTTAGCGTGGAACTCCGCCAGGTAGACATTCTCCTCCATCTCATCCATCTGCTCCTCGGTGATGTGCTCCGTAGCCCAGCGGGCGCACAGCCCCTCCAGGCGGGAGCGGATCATGTAGATGTCCTTCACATCCTTCTCCGTGATGCCTGTAACATAGGCGCCCTTGTTGGGGATGATCTGGATCAGTCCCTCCAGCTCCAGCTGCCGGAATGCCTCCCGCACCGGCGTGCGGCTGACCCCCATCTCCTCGCCGATCGCCACCTCCTTCAGCTCCTCATGCTCCGCGTATTTCCCGCTGAGGATATCGTCCCGCAGCTTGTTGAACACGCGGCCCCGCAGGGAGTACTTGTCAGTGACCTCCTGCCTTACGTCATAACTTCCCATTTCCTCTTGCTCTAACCTCCCCGGAAAGCCCATCTTCTGTCCGGGCCTTCCATCTAAGACACTGCTTTCCATCCTTTCTGTTCCGGCAGCCCTGCCCCCATACCGCTCCGCTAGGGCAAAGGCCAGGACAATCCGCCGCTCGCCACATAAGAGCGGCTTCGGCCCACCGACTTCCAGCTATCCGCTCCCGACACGGCTCAGACAGGTCCCGCCCCGGCTCAGCCGCCCAGGGTGATATTCTTCTCCTGACAGACCCGCTCCACGCAGGCCACAATCTCCTCGTCCGTC
>CAMQOJ010000564.1 GCA_947003375.1 uncultured Lachnospiraceae bacterium | reverse complement strand
GCATTGGTTCCCGATGACTGCAAGGGAGATGCCAGCAAGGTGAGGGTATTCAGCGAACAGTATGCAAGCAACTATTATGTAGTCCCTGCTCACAGTACGGATGCCCAGGCCGCAGGAGCGGTGGACTTTGTGGACAAGAAGCTGGAGCCCGAACTCTTCCGCAGATTGACCATCGGCGTGGAAGGTGAGACTTTTGAAATCAGGGAAGGTGAGTATTATCCGATTCTTCCTGCATTCAATGATGAAATGCAGCTGGCGGATCAGTTCATGACAGGTACCCGGATGGAGGATTACTCCAAATATTGGCTGGCACGCACCAGAAAGACCGAGGCACAGAACAAGATTTTCTCCACCATCAATTACAATGTGGACAGCACCGGCATCAAGAATCCGGTGACCATGATGCCCCCCAATGAGGTATATGACAATAGCTGGACGGCATTGGATACGGCGGTGTTCGATAGTTTGGTGCTGAATCTGTACAATGACGGCGAATTCGACCAGGAGGCAGTGCTGAGAGCATGGAAGGCAAATAACGGCGATGAAGTGACTGCCGCTGTCAATGAATGGTATTCCACATGGGAAAGCAAGGATGCCTTCAATACAGTGAAGCCCCGGTAAAAACGTCTCTTATGGATGCCCCTCAAGTCTGGAGGCTTGAGGGGATTTCTTTAACGAACATCAAAGAGATTGCGACTGAAAGGAGGACTGCTTTTGAGAGGGAAAACGCAGAGAACTGGTATGAGCTTCAAAAAGCAGATGAAGCTATACGGCAATTTGTTCTGGTTCTACGTTCCGGCAGTGATTCTTGTCATCATATTCAACTATGTCCCTATGACAGGAGTCATCATGGCCTTTAAGAAGAATCCTAATCTTCTGGGGAGCAGCAGCGCGATTCAGGGAATTCTGGATGCGGAGTGGGTGGGGCTCGAGAATTTTAAGAAGATATTCACCAATCCCGAAATTCTTCAGGCACTGAAGAACACATTAATCATCAGCTTACAGAAAATCGTGATTCTGTTCCCCATTCCCATCGTCATGGCCATCTGCTTAAATGAGATGAAGGGGAAATTTGTAAAGAAGACTCTTCAGGGTGTGATGTATATCCCCCACTTCCTTTCCTGGATAACAGTGAGCGGCATCTTCATTACTTTGCTGAATTACGATACCGGTCTGATCAATAATATCATCTCCTTTTTTGGATTTGAGCGCCGGGCTTTTGTGACGAGCAACGAAACTTTCAGGGGTGTGCTGGTGGTATCGGCAGCATGGGCATTCCTCGGCTGGAATACGATTGTATATGTATCGGCCATTACAGCGTTAGATAGGGACTTGATAGAGGCGGCTAAAATAGACGGCGCGTCCAAGTGGCAGCAAATCTGCCATGTGACCCTCCCAGGAATCATGCCCACCATAGCAGTGATGTTCATTCTGAGAATAGGCGGCATCATGGATGCCGGCTTCGATCAGGTGCTGGCCATGTATACGCCGTATATTAAAGAGACGGGAGATATCCTGGGCACCTACACCTATCGTCTGGTCAGAGAGGCAGGCATGTTGCCGCAATATGCTCTGAGCACTGCGGTGGGCTTGTTCAACTCGGTGGTGGGACTGGTGCTGGTGCTGACCGGCAACTATATCTCCAGAAAAGTCTTTAAACGTGGATTGTGGTAGGAGGTGCGGCGATTATGGCGGCAAAGATAAAAGTTCCCCTGACAAAAGAAGAGAAAAGAGACCATATGCTCAGGAGGATTCTCCTGTTCTGTCTGCTGGGCTCGCTCTGCGTTCTTTTCCTCGAGCTGATTGACAGGGCATATACCGTAGAATACCATAGAGAGTTCGACATATTGTATATCGTATTTGCCGTTGTCATGCTGATAGAGGCGGTATTTCGAATTTTCAGGCATTCGGCGAAAGAGGGCTTTCTGGATTATCTGAAGTTTGACAAAGCAGAATTCCTCTGGCTGGTCACCTGCCCTGTGGTATTGGCGTGCGCTTCCCTGATTCCGGAAATGGCGGGGTGGAGATGGCTTGTGGTGTTAAAAATGTCCAATGTGTTCGGCAGATATAATGATGAAAAAGTATTTGAAATCATCGTAGAAATCGCGGCAGTCATTCTAATCCTGATTTTCGTGCTTCCGTTCTTTAATCTGGTGGCAGTCGCAATCTCCAGGCCGGGGCAGACCGTGAACCTGTTGCCGAAGGACATTGACTTCTGGGGGGTGAAATATGCGATTACGGACAAGGATTTCCTGGCTTCCTTCAAGAATTCCATTTTCATTACAGCAGTGGGGACGGTGGGATCTGTGGCTGTGGTCGCCCTGGCGGCCTATCCGCTGTCCAAGCCCCACATGCCCTTAAAGCGGACGATGATGATGTTTTTCATGATTGTCATGTATTTTAGCGGTGGAATGGCACCTATGATTGTATTGATGAATCAGCTCCATCTGATGGATACCATCTGGGCCATGATCATACCGGGATGGATGTCGGTCTACAACATGCTTTTGATGAAAGGCTTCTTTGAAAGCCTTCCGCCAGAGCTGGAGGAGGCAGCCAAGATGGACGGAGCCTCAAATATGTATGTGTTCTGCAAGATTGTGCTTCCTTTGGCAAAGCCCATGGTGGCGACCATTGCCTTCTTTCAGGTGGTGGGATATTGGAACAATTACGGATCTGCCCTGTTGTACATCAGTTCCAGAAAAGACCTGTACCCTGTACCCAACTTTATCAGGAACTTTATGGGAATGTCGCCCCAATCAGTATCGGGCCTGAACCCTACCCTTGCGACTTACTGGAACAACGTGGAGAAAAGCTATCTGTTGTTCTCCATCATTCCCATTATGTGCCTCTATCCTTTTGTTT
>CAMQOJ010000563.1 GCA_947003375.1 uncultured Lachnospiraceae bacterium | reverse complement strand
GATTTTACAGTACATTTATAGTTAGAAGGAACAGGAGATTCCTGACAGGGAGTATATGAGATGAGACTGCGCAACATTACGGGCTCCAGGGAGGCGATTGCCGGGAGCCCTTATGTGGTGCCGGAGGAATTGCAGCCGCAGTGCCCCGGCAGATGGAGGGAGATGTTCGGAAATGGAAATCCTATCCACATTGAAATCGGTATGGGAAAGGGGAAATTCATCCATACTATGGCTAGGGAGCATCCCCGCGTCAACTACGTGGGCATCGAGAAATACTCAAGCGTCCTGATCCGGGCCGTCCACAAGATGGAGGCGGAGGAGCTGCCGAACCTGAAGTTCCTGCGGATGGACGCGGAGGACATCGCGAAGGTCTTCGGGCCCGGGGAGGTGGACAGGATCTACCTGAATTTCTCGGATCCCTGGCCCAAGGACAGGCATGCCAAGCGAAGGCTGCCCTCCAGGCAGTTCCTGGCCCGCTTCCGGGAGATTTTGAAGCCCGGCTGCAGGCTGGAGTTCAAGACGGACAACAGGGAGCTGTTCGACTTCGCCCTGGAGGAGCTTGCGCCCGCGGGGTGGACAGCCGACCAGGTCACCTATGACCTCCACAGCGATCCGCGTCTGATGGAGGGGAACGTGATGACGGAGTACGAGGAGAAGTTCTCATGTCTGGGGAACCCCATCTGCAAGTACATCTCCCATCCCGGGCAGTGAACGGAACCGGGATGCCCATATGTGGCAGGAAGGTTCGCGGGACAGCGCGGGGATTTTGGGACAGGCGAAGGGGAAATCCCATAGGACAGCCCGGGCGGAGGCGGTTGCGGGGCAGGCCTGCGGTGTGGAAGACAGTCAGGAAGATGATAACGGCGCACCGGAAGGGTGCAGAAAAGAGGTAGAATCATGGAATACAAATTTACGGCGGACAATTTCGATGCGGAGGTACTGCAGGCAGCCGAGCCCGTGCTGGTGGACTTCTACGCGGACTGGTGCAATCCCTGCAGGATGATGGGCCCGGTGGTGGCCAAGATGGCGGAGGCCTTTGAGGGGCGGCTCAAGGTGGGGAAATGCAATATCGATGAAAACATGCAGTTAGCCCAGACTTACCGCATCTCCAGCATCCCGGCCTTCGTGGTCTTCAAGGGCGGCAAGCCTGTGGCCAACTATGTGGGCGCCATGTCGGCGGCGGATTTCCAGGCAAAGATTGAGCAGGTGCTGGCGTGATATGAGCAGAGAGAACATGGTATATGAGGGGAAGAGGACGCTGGCCTGCATCGTGGCATCACTGATGTACGCCATTGGCGTGAACCTGTTCGTGGTGCCCGCCCAGTTGTATTCGGGCGGGCTCATGGGCATCTGTCAGGTGATCAGGACGCTGCTGGTGGAATATCTGCACATGAACTTCCACAGCTTCGACATCGCGGGTATCATCTACTATATCATCAATGTGCCCATATTCATCATCGCCTTTACCAGGATGGGCCGGAAGTTCTTCGCGAAGACCCTGGTCACCGTCACGGCCATGACGGTGTTTTTGTCCGTGGTGCCCATCGTGCAGGTGGTGGACGATACCGTGGCGGCCTGCGTGGTGGGAGGTATCATATCCGGGGCCGGGATCGGCATCATCCTGCGGATGGCGTCCTCCGGCGGCGGGCTGGACGTGGTGGGCGTGCTGCTCACCAAGTGGCGGAGGGATTTCAGCGTGGGGAAGGTGTACCTGATCGTGAACCTGTCCCTGTACATCATCTGCCTCTTCCTGTTCGACATTGAGATTGTGGTGTACTCCGTGATCTTCGCCGCGGTGCATTCCCTGGCCATAGACAAGGTACATATCCAGAACATCAACGTGGAGGCCAATATCATCACCAAGCTGAACAATGTGGACCTGGAGAAGGCCATCATGGAGGAGATCGGCAGGGGCCTCACCAAATGGACCACTCTGGGGGCGTACACCTATGAGCAGTCCCATATGCTCTACATCACCCTGTCCAAGTACGAGGTGTCCAGGCTTAAGGCCGTGGTCCACAAGTACGATCCCAACGCTTTCATCGTGATCAACGAGGGCGTGACCATAGACGGGAATTTCCTGAAGAAGCTGTGAGGAACAATGCAAGAGACCGTGGATGCAAGATACCGGAATGAGATAAAATATGTATGTTCGGAACGGCAGATAGCCCTGATAGAGGAGAGGGTCAGGGCTATCTGCCGAAAGGATGTCCATGCGGGGGAAGCTGAGCTTTATGCGGTGCGCAGCGTCTATCTGGACGACTTTGACAACACCTGCTTTTATGATAATGAGGATGGTGCGGATCCCAGAGAGAAGTACCGAATCAGAATCTATAATGCGGATACAGGCTATATCCTGCTGGAATCCAAGCAGAAAAAGAAGGGAAGGACCCATAAGGACAGTTGTCGGCTGACACTGGGACAATGTCAGGCGATTCTGGACGGGAGCCTGGACTGGACGCTGGCGGGGGAGGGGAACCTGGGGCCTGACCAGAGGAAGCTGATGAATCGATTTTTTCTGCAATACAGCACACGGCCTCTCCGGGCTAAGGTAATCGTAGAGTATGAGAGGGTTCCATATGTCTACCAGACGGGAAATGTGAGGATTACCTTTGACCGCAACATTTCCGGCTCCAGGCAGGTACAGGATTTCCTGAAGCCCAGACTGGCGCTCCGCCCCGTGATGCCAAAGGGGGAGCATATCCTGGAGGTGAAATATGACGAGCTGATGCCGGATTATCTTTATAATGTCATGCAGCTAGGAGAATTGCGGCAGACGGCTTATTCAAAATATTATACTTGCAGGAGATTTTGCGGATAAGGCTCAGGATAAGAAAGAGAGGTAACAGGTGGGTTTTCAGGATGTATTAAAGAA
>CAMQOJ010000562.1 GCA_947003375.1 uncultured Lachnospiraceae bacterium | reverse complement strand
ATGACCGGCGTCGATCTGATCATCGACGACACGCCGGAAGCGGTGATTCTGTCAGGATTCGACCCCATCCGCCGGGAGGTGGCGAGGATTGCGCTGGAAAAGCTGATCGTAGATGGACGCATCCATCCCGCCAGGATCGAGGAGATGGTGGAGAAGGCGCAGAAAGAAGTGGAGATCATGATTAAGGAGGAGGGAGAGGCCGCCACGCTTGAGGTAGGCGTGCATGGCATCCATCCCGAGCTGGTCAGGCTGCTGGGCAAGATGAAGTTCAGGACAAGCTATGGCCAGAATGCATTGAAGCATTCCATCGAGGTGGCACAGCTGTCAGGACTGCTGGCGGCGGAGCTGGGACTGGACGTCCGCATCGCCAAGCGCGCCGGACTGCTCCATGACATTGGCAAGTCCGTGGATCATGAGATGGAAGGCTCCCATATCCAGCTGGGTGTTGAGCTCTGCCGGAAGTACAAGGAGAACGCCACAGTCATCAATGCCGTGGAATCCCACCATGGCGACGTGGAGCCCACTACCCTGATTGCGTGTATCGTACAGGCTGCAGACACGATATCCGCCGCAAGACCGGGGGCAAGGAGGGAAACGCTGGAGACCTATACCAGCAGGCTGACAAAATTAGAGGAAATCACAAACAATTTCAAAGGTGTAGACAAGTCTTTTGCTATTCAGGCAGGCCGGGAAGTGCGTGTAATGGTAGTTCCGGAACAGATTACGGATACCGATATGGTACTGTTGGCGCGTGATATCTCCAAGCAGATTGAAGCTGAACTGGAATATCCCGGACAGATCAAGGTAAATGTCATTCGCGAGAGCCGTGTCATTGATTATGCGAAATAATCATAAAAATTGAATAGGGAAAATGCAAGGAAAGAGACGCCGGGCGCAAGCCGGCGTCTCTTATACATTTTCACAAATTGTCATAAAATTTTATTGCCAAATTTGTAATATTACCTCTTGTGTATTTGAGCGACTTATAGTATGATAATGCAAGTGCATGATTGTATACAATGATACAACGGAATGAAGATTAAAATCTAAATCATTCCGGGAAGAACGCAAGAAAAGCGTTCTTTAAGAGCATGTGTAGGGAGGTAAGCATGAAAGCATATCAGGAGCTGAGCAGAGAGGAACTGTTGTCGCTGAAGGCGAAGCTGGAGAAGGAATATGAGGATGCCAAGGGCAAGGGGCTGAAGCTGGACATGTCCAGAGGGAAGCCCTCCGTAGCGCAGCTGGACATGGGGATGGACATCTTCGATGTCCTGAATTCCCAGAGCGACATGACGAGCAGGGAAGGCGTGGACGTCCGCAATTACGGCGTGCTGGACGGGCTGGCCGAGGCCAAGCAGATGATGGCGGACATCATGGGCGTGAAGGCGGAGAATGTGATCATATACGGCAATGCCAGCCTGAACATCATGTATGACGCCGTGTCCAGCGCCGTGACCCACGGTGTCATGGGATGCACCCCCTGGTGCAGGCTTGATAAGGTGAAGTTCCTCTGCCCGGTTCCCGGCTATGACAGGCATTTTGCCATCACCCAGCATTTCGGCATAGAGATGATCACGGTGCCCATGACCCCCCAGGGGCCGGACATGGATCTGGTGGAGAAGCTGGTGGCTGAGGATGAGGCCGTCAAGGGCATCTGGTGCGTGCCCAAGTATTCCAATCCCCAGGGCTATACCTATTCCGACGAGACGGTGCGGCGGTTCGCTGCCCTGAAGCCCGCGGCCAGGGACTTCCGCATCTTCTGGGACAATGCCTATTCGGTGCATCATCTCTACGAGGAGGAAGAGCGGCAGGAGAGCATCCTGGACATCCTGAGCGAGTGCGATAAGGCGGGCAATCCCGACATGGTATATGAGTTCGCCTCCACCTCCAAAATCAGCTTCTCCGGCGCGGGGGTGGCAGCCATCGCCTCGTCCATGGCGAACCTGGAATGCATCAAGAAGACCCTGACCATACAGACCATCGGCTACGACAAGATAAACCAGCTCCGCCATGTGCGGTATTTCAAGGACTTCGAGGGCATCAAGGCCCATATGAGGAAGCATGCCTCCCTGATGCGGCCCAAGTTCGAGGCCGTGCTGAAGGTGCTGGAGCAGGAGCTGGCCGGTACTGGAATCGGAGAGTGGACCAGGCCCAACGGCGGCTACTTCATCTCCTTCCAGTCCATGGAGGGCTGCGCCAAGGCAATCGTAGCCAGGTGCAAGGGCGCCGGGGTCACGCTGACGGGCGCCGGAGCCACCTATCCCTACGGCCTCGACCCCAGGGACAGCAATATCCGTATCGCGCCCACCTATCCTTCGCCGGAGGAGCTGGCCATGGCCACGGACCTGTTCGTGCTGTGCGTGAAGCTGGTGAGCGTGGAGAAGCTCCTGGAGGAGCATGCCCGGGATGCGGAGCGTTTCAGCGACAGGCTGGCTGGGTGAAGGACCGGATTTTGTTAAAAAGATTGACGATATGCCCCTGCCCGGTGCCCGGACAGGGGTTTTCTTCCGCATAGATGACAGCCTGCCCGCATAAGATGGAAGGAGAGCATTCCAGGGAAGCGCGTCGGACGTTAAGGGCGTTCCACGGGATGCCGCAACCTTAGAAGGGCGGTGGGGCGGATGCAGTTTGCTGGGAGGAGGTTCCTGGCCGGATATGGAAGAGAGGCATTCCAGCGCAATTTCCTGGTCTGTTTCGGCGTGGGGCTGTTGATCGGAATCGTGGTGGTGAACATAGGAAAGGGCATTCTGCTGGGGGAGACGGGGCTGTTCGACGAAGCCACGCTCTATCATATGAAATATATGACAGTGGACAGCAATGCCCTTTTTTCTTATATCTTCCGGAAGAGGATGGGCAGGGTGCTCATTCTGGCCGTGCTCTCCACCACCTATC
>CAMQOJ010000561.1 GCA_947003375.1 uncultured Lachnospiraceae bacterium | reverse complement strand
TTCCCTGTTCCCCAGGGCCTGCGCCGGAAGGATCCTGTCTGTCCGTTCCATCAGAAGGGGCATGCCGGCCAGATAGAGCCAGCATCTCCCAATGAGTCATCCCCGGCGCTTCCGGACAGGGATGCAGATGTCCATCTGGGGGTTGGATCCGTGGTCGCGCTCATCATAAAATTCAAATTCCTCCCGGGTGCTGTCATACTCGTAGTCAGACTGTGGGAACCAGTTCTCCAGGATTTCCCGCCATCCGTCATGGATGGACTGGACGTATTGTTCTTCGCTGACCCGCGGTGTCGTGAACACTGCATACAGGCCCCCCGGTATCTGGTGGCGATAAGTCCCCGGGCGCAGCGGGATGTCCCTGTCCACCTCGTCCACGCCTATGCCGAGCATATATGTAAAGCACTCTTCTTCGGCGTCGATGTCGAGGCAGACCGCCACCTCGCAGTGATATGACTTCGCATAGGTATGGTGCAGCGTGACGAGCGCGGGGCCATATTCCAGATTTATCTTCTCCCAGTATCCCGGTATATCCGAAAGCCTGTTCACGGAAGGCATCTGGTGTCTGGACGCATATCCTACGATTGTAAATGGTTTCATTTCTTTCAGTTGAAGCTGCATGTTCAATCCTCCTTGTCTGTCGATCAGTTTCTGGACAGTTGCCCTTTCCGGCGGCGATATGGAAAAGTGCAGGCGGTGCACTGACGGCGGAACACCGAAGGATTTCTTGAACGCTCTCGTGAAACCGGCGTGCGTCTCGAATCCATAATCCAGCGCGATGTCGATGATCCTTCCGCCCCGCGCCAAATCGTACCGGGCATGCTCCAGCCTGCGCCTGGTTATGTAGCCCATCACCGGCACACCGATGATTTCCGCAAACCTCCTGCGGAAATGGTCCGTGGAATAGCCCACCAGAGCCGCAAGCTCGTCTACCTGGATATCCTCTTTTATCCGCCTGTCGATTTCGTCCAAAACCGTTTGAATCCCCTGTTCCTGATTCATCTTCTCTCCACCCTCCCTCGCTCCGGTGATATCATGATAGCATATATCCTCCCAGGCGGCTTTTCCGATTTAGGCAAAACAGAAATGCAGCCGATGAATTATCTGCATACTTCGGAGGGTATCCGCACAAACTGAATGATGAGTTTTTAATGTATGGTTCGGAAATATGATATGCATCGGAAGTTTCCGACTCATAAGTCTTATATTATGATATTTTGTAAAGTTTCCGACTCGCAAGTCTAAAACTATTTGCTTTTTCCCGGATTCATGGGTATAATAGAGATATGGAAATCAGGAGGTGCATCATGACTGAACTTATCAATCGCCCCGAGTATCTAAATCAGCTCATCCAAAACAGGGATGTGGACCTGGTCAAAATCGTCACAGGCATTCGCAGATGCGGAAAGTCCTCCCTGTTGGACCTGTTCCATCGATACCTGTCAGACAGCGGCACAGCCGACGCCAACATCATCCACATGAACCTGGAATCGCTGCGTTATCGGAATCTTTCCGACTACCTCGCCTTCTATGACTATGTCAGCGAGCGCATCCCCAGGAGCGGCAAGACCTATCTGATATTCGATGAACTACAGGCCGTGGCGCATTGGGAAAAGGCCATCGAGTCCTTCCGTCTCGACTTTGATGTGGATATCTATATCACCGGCTCCAACGCATATCTGCTTTCCACGGAATTTTCCACCCTACTTTCCGGAAGATATGTGGAAATCCGTATGCTGCCGTTGTCGTTTAAGGAGTTCCTGACCTTCTACGACTTCGCCCCTTCTGTCACGGCAGAGGAAAAGTTCCAGCGATATCTGCAGTTCGGCGGTATGCCAATCCTCAGGGAATACCAGTTCAACGAAGCAAGAAGCAATCAGGCGCTGGAAGGCATCTACTCCACGGTGGTATTGCGCGACATTCTCCAGCGGAACAGCCAGGCCGATCAGGGTATGCTCCAGAAGATCATACTGTTCCTCTGCTCCAATATCGGCAGCATCACCTCTCCCAACAGCATCGGCAATGTCCTGTCCAGTGAAGGCGATATCCATGCCGGAAAAGGCAGGAATGTGGCAGGGAAAACGGTAGATAAATATATCTCCATGCTGCGCAGCGCATTTATCTTCTACTCTGTGGGCAGATATGACGTGAAGGGCAGGCAGTTGCTGAAAACCCTGGGGAAGAACTACATCATCGATATGGGTTTCCGCAATATGCTCCTGGGCTATCGCGATGGGGACCGGGGACACATCCTGGAAAACATCGTGTTCCTGGAGCTCATCCGCCGTGACTATCGCGTATACATCGGAAAGGCGGGGGATGCCGAAATCGACTTTGTGGCAGAGAAGCCAAGCGACAGGCTGTATATCCAGGTGACGGAAAGCATGCTGTCGCCGGAGACCCGGGAGCGGGAGCTTAAGTCCCTGCGCATGATACCGGACAATTATGAGAAAATCGTTTTGTCCATGGACAGGAATTATATCAGTTCCTATGATGGGATCAAGTCGCTGTATCTGATTGATTGGCTGCTGGCGTAGATATGGTGCTATGGTCGTCATACACTGTCATCTGGATGCTTGCTGGGCATGCAACTATGAGACAGCCTCCTCCGGCAGGCAAGCCTGCCGAGGGCTCGTTTTTCTTTTTATGCTGTGCTGCCCAGCCTCAATGCTCCAACATATTCTCAATAAAAATCCCATACCCCTTCCGGGAATCCTGCACCAGCACATGGGTCACCGCCCCGATGAACTTCCCGTTCTGGATGATGGGGCTGCCGCTCATGAGTGTGTCAAGGAAAGGACAACAAATTATGACATATTATTTCAGTCTATCTATAAATGAGTAAATTTGAAATTCTACCAAAATTGCCTCAAATAGCATCAAACTAAAGACATCATG
>CAMQOJ010000560.1 GCA_947003375.1 uncultured Lachnospiraceae bacterium | reverse complement strand
TTTTGAAATTGTGGTTTTTGAAATTGTATGCAGATTATCATTGTATTGGCTCGGATAATCCGTTATACTAGGAAATACAGAGAAGGGACAGATGGCGAAAGTTGCAGCGGTGGGTTCCGGGCAGGGATTTTGCGGAGGGAGGCGCTTATGGAATGGAAGAAAAGCATTCCATGGAATAAAAGCATTCCACGGACAGTGGGTATCGGGATACAGGATTTCGCAAAGGTGGTCACGAACAATTGCTTTTACGTGGATAAGACGGATTTTATCAGGGAGTGGTGGGAGAGCAGGGACGATGTGACCCTGATCACCCGCCCGCGCCGTTTTGGCAAGACCCTGACCATGAGCATGCTGGAACAGTTCTTTTCCGTGGCATACGCAGGGAAGGGCGAGATATTCGAAGGGCTCTCCATCTGGAAGGATGAGGCGTACAGGGCGCTCCAGGGCACTTATCCGGTGCTCAGCGTATCCTTTGCCAGGGTGAAAGAGGCGAACTTTCCGGATGCACGGGCGATGCTGTGCGATATTTTGAGGAGCCTTTATAGCAGCCATTACTATCTGAGGTCAAGCGAGGTGCTTTCGGATCTGGACAGGGAATATTTCGACCGGGTGATGAAACCGGAGGTCAACAATGCCGATGCTACTTCTGCGCTTTATCATCTGTCGGAGTATATGTGTCGGTATTATGGCAAGAAGGTCATCATTCTTCTGGATGAATATGACACGCCCATGCATGAGGCTTATGTAGGGGGATACTGGGATGAGCTGGTGACTTTTTCCAGAAGCCTGTTCAATGCTACTTTCAAGACGAATCCCTTTATGGAGCGGGCTGTCATGACAGGGATTACGAGAGTGAGCAGAGAATCCATGTTTTCTGATTTAAATAATTTAAAAGTAGTAACAGTCACTTCCGGGGAATACGGGGACTGCTTTGGATTTACGGAGGCGGAAGTTTTTGCGGCCTTGGATGAATTCGGCCTGTCTGACCGGAGAGAGGAAGTAAAACAGTGGTATGACGGATTTGTCTTCGGAAACCATACTGATATTTATAATCCGTGGTCTATCATAAACTTTTTGGATACCGGCAGCGCAAGGGCCTATTGGGTGAACACCAGCTCCAACAGCCTGGCCGGGAAGCTGATTCGGGAGGGCAGCCCGAAGCTCAAGACAGTGATGGAAGGGCTGTTGCAGGGAAGAACTTTCCGTACTCTGCTTGACGAGCAGGTTGTGTTCAGTGAGCTGAATCAGGGTGAGGAGGCGGTTTGGAGCCTGCTGCTCGCCAGCGGGTATTTAAAAGCGTTGAAGGCGGAGTTCAACACAGAATGCCTGGAGATGGAGTATGAGCTGAAGCTGACCAACCTGGAAGTCCGCATCATGTTCCTGCATATGATCAGGGGGTGGTTCGGAGGCTGCCGCATGGAGCACAATGCCTTTCTGCAGGCGCTGCTTTCCGATGATTTGGAGGGCATGAATGTATATATGAACGAGGTTTCCGGCGAAATGTTCAGCAGCTTCGATACCGGGAGGAAGCCCTCGGCGAAGGCCCAGCCGGAGCGGTTCTATACTAGAATCGAAGAGACGATTCTAGTATCAAAGTTCTATCATGGTTTTGTGCTGGGGCTGCTGGCAGAGCTGCAGAACCGGTATATCGTGACTTCTAACCGCGAAAGCGGTCTGGGTAGGTACGATATCATGCTGGAGCCAAAGAAAGACGGAGACATAGCCTTTGTCATCGAGTTCAAGGTGGTTGGCGAAAAGCCAAAGGAGACTTTGGAGGACGGCGTCAGGTCGGCCTTGCAGCAGATTGAGGAGAAGCAGTATGAGACGGCTCTGCTAAGCAGAGGGATAGCGCCGGAACGAATCAGGAAATACGGCTTCGCCTTTGAGGGGAGCAGTGTGCTGATTGGGAGAGGGTAATCAGAGGGAAGACAACCTGGCCATGCAGAGAGTGATTGAGGAACTCGGCTTTACCAGGTGTGGACTTGATATATGAAAGGAAGTGAAAAGTCGGGCCGCCCCGCCCGCTGAGGAATGCTGGATATCGTACAGGATAAAATCAGGATAAGAACTATGGCTTCCGATGATGCCGCAGTGCTGCTCAAATGGATGACGGATATGCGCGTACTGGAGTTCTATGAGGGGAGGGACAAGAGATATACGCCGGAACTGATACAGGAAGACTTTTTTGAGGATGACGAAGAAGATGGCGGAAATATGATAAAAGCCATACTGGAATACGACGGTAAGCCCATTGGATATGGGCAGATATATAGCATTACAGGTGAAGCCTACGAAGAATACGGATATGAGAACCGAAATGAGACGGTATACGGCATCGACCAGTTCATCGGGGAGCCGGATTACTGGAACAGAGGAATCGGTACAGAATACCTGAAGCTTGTCTTACAGTTCCTTCTGGAAGAGAAACAGGCCGATGCCGTCATCATGGATCCCCACCAGGATAACACCAGGGCGATTAAATGTTATCAGAAAGCCGGATTCCGAATCATCAAGAGCCTGCCGGAGCATGAGCTGCACGAGGGCAAAATGAGAGACTGCTATCTGATGGAGTATCGCTATCAGGGGCACTGAAAAATAGACAACGAAGTGGAATAGTATGAGATGTAGGTAAGGAGTTGTCTTAGAACCCCGCAAGCAGGATTCTCTTTCAATTGGAATTTGTGAGGAGAAAATTGCTATGGATGTCAGATTGGTGAGAGCAGGCATTGAAGATGCAGAAAAACTGTGGAAGATGCAAGTGACAGCTTTTAAAGAATTATATGATAAATATCAGGATACAGAAACCAGCCCTGCAACAGAGCCTATGGATAAGATAATCATGAGTTTAGAACAGCCCGCTACTTATGACTACGCTATCATTACAAATAGTATGGCA
>CAMQOJ010000559.1 GCA_947003375.1 uncultured Lachnospiraceae bacterium | reverse complement strand
GGTGCAGTACCTGCTGAAGGAAAGAGGCATAGAGCCCCTGTCCGCGGAATACGGGCAGAATGTGGCCCTGCGGCTGCATATTCCGGCGGAGGCGCTGGGAATACTGAAGAAGGAGCTGGCAGACGCCACCAGCGGGCGGGTGGGCCTGGAGGGAATAAAAGAGATTTATTACGTTGACAAAGAGGCGTTCTGACGTTAAAATGGGAATGTCAGAGACGTATCGCGGGTTCTGATAAATACAGCATTTCGAAAGGTGGTGGTTTTGGATGAAGAGTACGAAAATAAGCAGTGACAACCCTCTTCCTGGTCGAAGTTGCCGGACAATTCTAAAACCACATAAGGAGAAATGCTATGGAGAGAAGAATCGAATTAGAGGAACTTAAGGAGCTCCTTGCCGCCAGGAAATATACGAATATCCGTCAATTTCTTGTCGAGCTCAACGAGGCGGACATCGCGTTCCTGATGGAGGAGCTGGAGGACGAGGAGAGGCTTAAGGTGTACCGTATCCTGCCGAAGGATCTGGCGGCGGATGTGTTCTCTTATCTGGAGTTCGACAGCCAGGAGGCCATCATCACATCCCTGTCCGACAGGGAGGCCGGCAGCGTCATCGACAACCTGATGGCGGACGATGCGGCGGATTTTCTGGAGGAGATGCCCGCCAATGTGGTGGAGCGGCTTCTGGCCAATGCCAATCCGGAGACCCGCCAGGCCGTGAACCAGCTGCTGCGCTACCCGGAGGATTCCGCGGGGAGCATCATGACGGTGGAGTATGTGTCCCTGAAGGAGAGCCTGACGGTGGATCAGGCCATTGAACGGATTCGGGCCGTGGGGCTGGACAGCGAGACCATCAATATCTGCTATGTGCTGGATGCCAGGAGGCAGTTGGTGGGCACTGTGGCGCTGCGCTATCTGCTGCTGAGCCGGGGGGACGAGCGGATTGCTGACATCATGCACGAGAACGTGATCTCCATCCACACCCTCATGGACCAGGAGCAGGTGGCGGAGCAATTCAAGAAATACGACTTCATCGCCATGCCCGTGGTGGACAACGAGAACCGCCTGGTGGGCATCATCACGGTTGACGACATCGTTGACATCATGGAAGAAGAGACCACAGAGGACATGGAGAAGATGGCGGCCATCGTGCCCAGCGACAAGCCCTATATGCGGACAGGGGTGGGGGAGACCTTCAAGAAGAGGATTCCCTGGCTGCTTCTGCTGATGGTGTCGGCCACCTTCACCGGGGCGATTATCTCTTCCTTTGAAGACGCGCTGAGCGCCTGCGCGGTGCTGGTGGCATTCATTCCCATGCTCATGGACACGGGAGGGAACGCGGGGGGCCAGGCCAGCGTGACCATTATCCGCGGGCTTTCCCTGGGGGAGATTACCTATCGCGACGTGCCCAGAGTGGTGTGGAAGGAGATTCGGGTGGCCGTTCTCTGCGGCGGGAGTCTGGCGGCGGCGAACTTCGCCAAGCTGATGCTGTTCGACCGGGTGGGGATTCTGGTGGCCTTTACGGTATGCCTGACTTTGGTGGCGGCGGTGCTGATGGCCATGGTGGTGGGCTGTCTGCTGCCCATAGGAGCCAAGCGGATTGGATTCGACCCGGCCGTGATGGCCAGCCCGTTCATTACAACAATCGTGGACGCTTTATCGTTGCTGGTATATTTCCGGTTCGCCGCTATGCTGCTGGGGATTTGAGGAATCGGATGAGCGCCGGCAAGTTCCTGAGGGTAGTGTCCGGAGCGGGAAAGGCTGATAAATAGCGGAACGACGGGGGTGGTAGAAGGATACCACCCCTTTTTCGAGGGGTGGTACGGGAAATCATCTTGCAAAATGCAGGGCGCTTTCGGTAAAATGAGGGTATCTGCAGATGGTTGGGCGCTAAGTCCAGTACCCCAGAGGATTTACGGACGAATTCCTTTAGCGGCCGGAAATACTCTGCCAATGTCCGGGTGCCGGCGGGGCAGACGGGGAACTGGAATAAAAGGAAAACAGCGTCTGCCCCGTCCGGTACCCCAGAGGATTTACGGACGCACTCCTTTTGCGGCCGGAAATCCTCTGCCAATGTCCGGGTGCCGGCGGGGCAGACGGGGAACTGGAATAAAAGGAAAACAGCGTCTGCCCCGTCCGGTACCCCAGAGGATTTACGGACGCACTCCTTTTGCGGCCGGAAATACTCTGCCAATGTCCGGGTGCTGGAGGGGCAGACGCGGAACTGGAATAAGAAGAAAGGTGGGAGCGAGATGAAGAATTTTAGGGAGAAAAAATTTCTGGCGAAATTGAGGAAGGTACTGGGATGCAGGGGGTTATGGTCAGCGCTGGGGATTGCCTGGGTCCTGTACTTAGGTCTGGCGATATATGGAGGTCCCCGCAGAGTGTGGGAAATTATCCGCTATTGTGACACATGGGTTCCTATGCTTCAGCTATGTATCATTATACTGATTCTGTACCAGGCCGGAATGGAAAAGGATTTCTTCCGGGGATTGGCCAGAGCCTTTGCCCGGAAAGGGAAGGGATGCTCCAGAATGGAGCTGCGAAGGTCTGTGGGGGCGGTCCAGTGTGTGGAGAAGGCGGCTGTGGTAGCCTGTATCATCACGTTCCTGATGAACATCATGGATATGTTCGCCGGTGGGTTTTCCAGAACCACGCTGGAAAATGCGGATATTTTTGCCGCTGTAGTCTCTCTCCTTACGGTAATGATGAGCGGCGACATCCTGTTTACGGCGGTTCTCATTCTCCTGCTGATGCCTGTGAAGTACAGGCTGGAGCGGATGCTGATCTCCTACATGGAGGAGCCCCAGGACAGCGAGGCGGAGAGGGTGGAGGCAGACGGCCAGAGAGTGTACTTTGGGCTCAGGGCCATGGGGCTTACGGACAGGGAGTCCGAGGTGGCCAGGCTGGC
>CAMQOJ010000558.1 GCA_947003375.1 uncultured Lachnospiraceae bacterium | reverse complement strand
ACAGAATCCGGCTACCGCCGAAAAGAAGAGGGAGGTACAGAATTCCGCTTCCTTTGACGATTTTGCCAGGAGGATGGGCGGACTGGCAGGGGAGGAATATGTCTGCTTTGGGCTGAAAATGTTTGAGAAGTACTGCTTCGCGAAGGTACATACCTACACGGAAAGGGAATTCCAGGCATATATGAAAGCGCTGCAATAGAAGCGGAAGGCCGCTGCCTTGGCCTGCGCATCGAAATCGTAAGAAATCCGTAAGAAACACCCCACATATTTTGTAAAAAACAGGAGCTATCCTAAAACCAGCTCAAGGAGAAAGGGACAGCAATTCAAAGCTGCGGAAAGGCATGGGAGACGAAATGGGCGAACGGGTACTGGTAGTGGATGACGACAGGGAAATAGTAAAGGCAATCGACATCCTGCTGAGGAAGGAGGGCTATGAGGTGCTGAAGGCCTACGACGGGCTCCAGGCCCTGGACATCCTGGCGAGAGAGCAGGTGCGGCTGGTGCTGATTGATGTGATGATGCCCAGGCTGGACGGACTGTCAGCCCTGATGCGCATCCGGGAGAGAGCGAACATCCCCGTCATCGTGCTCAGTGCAAAGAGCGAGGAGACCGACAAGGTGCTGGGACTGTCCATGGGGGCCCACGACTATGTGGCAAAGCCGCACAACCCCCAGGAACTGGCCGCCCGGGTGAAGAGCCATCTGCGCCGCTTCACCACGTTAGGCGACATCCACGCGGGCGCAAGGGCCAGCGAGATCAGGAACGGTAGGCTCCTCTACAACACGGAGGAGAGGACCCTCTACGCGGACGGAGAGCCCGTCAGGCTCACAGCCACGGAGACCAAAATCGTGGACCTGTTCATGCGCAACCCGGGCCGCGTGTTCCCGGCGGAGGAGATCTACCGCAGAGTCTGGGAAGAGGAAGCCTTCGCCTCGGAGAACACCGTCATGGTGCACATCCGCCGCATCCGCGAGAAGCTGGAGCTGAATCCCAAAGAGCCAGAATATATAAAGGTGGTGTGGGGCATTGGATACAAAATGGAAAAACAGGAAAAAAGCAATTAGCTTCCTCCTCTTCTTCCTGGGGGTCAGCCTGACTCTGGGAAGCCTGGCGGAAATCCTCAGAAGGAAGCCCGCAAGCGTCCATATCTGGGAGCTTGACAGGCTGCTGGAGGACGATTACCAGGAGAGTGCAAGGTTTCGGGCATACGTGGCGGGCCGCCTGGAGGATTTTCTGATCATGGCCACGGGCGGAGAGGGCCTGTGGGGCATCCGGGGATATGAGGACGGCGCCTCCGGCTTTCTCTCGGAGGCTGTCAGGGCCGATTTCCTCGAGGAGCAGGCCGAATTCTCCGTGGGGGATTCCGGCAGTGCTTCCGGTATGTCCGCGGAGGAGCTGGCGGACTGGCTGGAAAGCCTGAGGGAGATGCAGGAGGGCTACCAGGAGCTGCTGGATGCCATGGACAATGCGGAGGATTCCGCATCCATGGAGGCGTTCCGGTCCGGGCTGGAGGTGTACCGGGCGGAAATGGGCCATCTGATGGAAGCGCTGGAGGACAGCCTGCCGGATGGACTGTCCCGGGAACAGCGGAAGCCCCTGACGGAGGAACAGAAGCAGAAGATTGCCGGGAAGTACCATGACAGCATCAAGGGGGACAAGAACCTCCTCTATGCAGTCGCCTATGACGGCAAGGTGCTGTACAGCAATTCCGACCTTCTGGGAGCGGCCCCGGGCAGCGGGGAAGCGCAGGATACCCAAAGTAAGGCGGCGGAGGGCATCTCCACGGCGTTCGGCGACGTGAGCCTGCCCGAGGGCTACAATTTCCTCCTGTATTTTGACGGGGAGAAAGTCCGGATCCTAAAGGACGGCAGGGAGGTGGACGTCTATGGGGACGGCTATTACCGGGAGGACAGTGACTGGTATGTGCCCGGCTATGCCAATTTCCGGACAGACGACGCCGTGAAGAAAGCCGCTGTCTGCATGGCCGTGGCGAAAGCCCCTGTGCTCTACATGGAGGGCTCCTACCAGAAGGGCGGCTCCATGCAGTATGACAACAGCCTCTACTGGATGGACACAAATCTCCGGACATGGCGGCAGAGCCTGGCGCAGGGCTTCACGGGCCTGGCCGCGGGCCTTGGGCTGCTGATTGCCGCGTTCCTTCTGCGCAAGAGCGGAAGACAGGCAAAGGAGGCCATCGCGCGCTTCCAGGCAAGGATCTGGCTGGAATGCAAGATTCTGCTGTTCCTGGCCCTTGTCTACGGGTTTTGGATGCTGCTGCTGGTGTTCCTGCTGGATTACGGGTACATGTGGGAGGAGGCGCTGTACGCATATGAGTACAACTTTAGCTTGGAGGGAGCCGCCTGGGTCGGCAGAGAGCTGATAAGCGGCATCCCGCCCCTGTTCTGGATCCTGCTGTTCTGGGGCCTGTGGCTTCCCTGGAACGATTTGCGATATAATAGGAAGATATGGCGCTGCAGCCTGACGGCAAAGCTTTACCGCACATTCAGCGCGAAGAACATGAATCAGCCCCTGCCCCGGAAAATGTCCCGCAGAAATAAGCTGCTCTTCTTCGGAGGCCTGATTTACGCCCTCCTGATGATGCAACAGGTGGCGCTGGTGGATGTGCTCTGGAAAGGAGAGTACGTGAGAGCCATCGTCTGCCTGCTGGCCGCCCTGGAGACGATCCTCTTCCTGGCGGTGCTGTACCTGACCCTGAAGAAGAACATGAAAGCGGCCCGGGAGGTGGAAGCGCTGTCCCGCCGCATCACGGAAATCAGGAACGGCGACTACGGGGAGGGATGGAGCAAAGCGCCCGGCAGCGGCCCGGAGACACAAAACGAAAACGGCGAAGCGCCCGGGAACAGCCATGACCCGAAGCCCGGCGGCAGCATTTCGGACCATGAAGCGGAATGCAGCC
>CAMQOJ010000557.1 GCA_947003375.1 uncultured Lachnospiraceae bacterium | reverse complement strand
GAGTGCATCGTCCGGGGCTACATCACCGGAAGCGGCTGGGCCAGCTACCAGAAGGACGGCACTGTCTGCGGCATCACCCTGCCGGAGGGCTTAAAGGAATCCGACAAGCTGCCGGAGCCCATCTACACCCCCTCCACCAAGGCGGAGATCGGCGACCATGACGAGAACATCTCCTTTGAGCAGAGCGTGGACTACCTGGAGAAGCGCTTCCCCGGCAAGGGGCAGGAGTACGCGGAGAAGCTCCGTGACTACACAGTCGCGCTGTACAAGAAATGCGCCGAGTACGCCCTGGCGCGCGGCATCATCATCGCCGACACCAAGTTCGAGTTCGGCCTGGACGAGGACGGCAATATCGTCCTGGGGGACGAGATGCTGACCCCGGACAGCTCCCGGTTCTGGCCTGCGGACGAATATGAGCCCGGCCACGGCCAGCCCTCCTTCGACAAGCAGTTCGCCAGGGACTGGCTGAAAGCCAACCCGGGCAACAACTGGGTGCTGCCCCAGGACGTTGTGGACAAGACCATCCACAAGTACCTGCAGGCCTATGAGATGCTGACCGGGAAGCCGCTGTAGGAAATCACAATAGGAAATTCCCCATACATAAGCAGTATGGGGAATTTCTTTCTATTCCCGCCTGACAGGCTCACAGCCTCCTGAACACCTTCCCCGCCCCAAGGGCAATGGCCAGGGACACAGCGCCGGAAATAAAGACGGGTATGTATTCAACCTCTTCACAGACCTCAAACAGAATGCCATACATCGCATTGCCCAGAGGCTGGGCGCACATGGAGACGGTGAGGATGACGGCGATCACCTTTCCGATCAGATTCTGGGGCGTCTCCTTCTGGATAAAGGACATCATCTGCACGGAGAACATGGTGGAGAACACCATGACGGCAAAGCAGCACAGGGTCAGGACTATATATGTCGCCATGGCGGAGGAGGACAACAGCAGCGCAGCGCCCATGGGAAACACGCTGACAGCGCAGGCGATGATGAGATTGCCGACTCTGCGGACTGCCAGCTTCTTCGCAAACAGGCCCGCGCCGATCCCCCCGGCAAGCCCTCCCGCTGCCAGCGCGCCCTGGGCGAAGCCGTAGAGCCGGTTGGCCTGCGCCGTCTCCAGATCAAGCACCTCCGTCACCAGGTAGGGCAGCGCTACCACGATCATCGCGGACAGGAACAGATTGATGCCGCAGACCGCCAGCAGGGCCTTCCCGATCACAGGCTTCTCCTTCCGGATAAAGCGCACGCTCCTGGCGAAATCCGCCCTCACCGTCCGTAGGATACCGCCCTCCGAGCCCTGTCTCTGAAAGGGTATCCGGATGAAGATCTCCATCACCGCCGACAGCACAAAGCATACCATGCAGACCCAGAGCACAGGCTCCAGGCCATAGGCGCTGTACAGCATGCCCCCAAGCACAGGCCCGATCAGGGAGGCCAGGGAGCTGACCGCATTAATCACGGAATTCGCCTCCATAAAGCGCTCCTGTCCCACCAGCGCAGGGATGCTGGCCTGCACCGAGGGCTGATACGCGCCCGCGATCCCGTACAGGAGCATCAGCGTCACTGTCAGCAGGAGGACGAGATTGCCTCCGCCCATCAGCAAGGTGAACCCCAGAATCACTGCCGCCGTAAAAAAGTCCAGCGCCACCATGATGTTCCTTTTATTCACCCTGTCCGCCACAATGCCGCCTATGGGAGACAGCAAAATGGCCGGGACAAAGGCGCAGGCCGTGACAGTTCCGTACAGAGCCGATGACCCCGTCAGGTTCAACAGGTACAGGGGCAGTGCGAACCGGATGGTGGCATTGCCGAACAGGGAGATAATCTGGCCGATGACCACCAGTGTGAAATCCTTTGAAAACAGTTTTTGGTTCTTCATAAACCCTCCTTCAATACCGCATGGCGGTATGTATATGATTTAAAAGATATCTGCCCATGTCTCAGGGCAGATTGTTGCCATTTAATGCCTGTTATGGACAATCCCGGCCTTGCCGGGAAACTGCTACCGCCTGGCCTCCTGATAGATAGCCGTCAGTTCCCGCAGCCTCTCCAGCATCTCATCGTCCACGATATCCAGCCCGAACCCCTGCAGCATCCGGGCGAAGACCATGAACTTCCTGCAGGATTCTTCCACGGAGCTGTCGAATATCATGGGATTCATCCACACATTGGCCGCCAGCAGAATCAGCTCCGCCAACTGCTCCGGGTACTCTGCCTCAATGGTGCCGTCCGAAATCCCCTGCCGGATAATCGGCAGGATATAGTTCGGCGCCACTTCGTCGATGGTATCATGCAGCAGGCTGAACAGGAGCTTTGGGTTGTCATGGAAATTGGGGGCCACCGTGAAGATGTCGTTCTGCACGGGCCGGCTGATGGACTCCTTGAAAATCCGCTTCAGCTTCTCTCTCCCATTTAAATCGCTGCGGTCACGGATAGCGGCGAGCATCTGATTGGACTGGGCCGTCATCCTGTCCGTGACTGCCATCAGGATGTCATCCTTGGACCTGAAATGATGATAGATGGCGCCTTTGCTGAGCCCCCCCAGTCCACTTATGATGTCCTGGATGGAGGTGTGCTCATACCCTTTCTCCATGAACAGGCGAAAGGCCACGTCCAATATCAGCTCAACCGTCTCTTCCGGATGCTTGTTCCTCGCCAATGCTCCTCCACCTCTCTTCATACCTACCGTTGGTATTTATATTATCATACCACCAACACGTCTGTCAAGACAGAATTTTGTCAGAAATGCATATCGCCTCCGAAGTCAAGAGGTTGCAAAAAATTTCTTCCCTCTCTTCCCCGCCTCCTTCCGAATCGCCTCCAGTGGCGATGAGGGGAACTGGCTGGTGGCCCTGAACGCCGCCACTGCCTCGCTCATCATCTGGAAGTTCAGTTGGGTGCCCGCCCTATCCGGCAC